>JAHEKK010000313.1 GCA_024638395.1 Gemmatimonadota bacterium
GGAATGTTCCAGTACAGCTCGTTGTAGGGGAGCTCGTGGCGTGCATAGATCCAGTAGTCGCCGGGGCGGACCTCGAGCCGGGCCATGCCCTGGGTGTTCGTGGTATCCGCCGCCGCTTCGAGGCCGCTCTCACGAACCTTCGCCGCCATGACCGTGCCCGCGTCGGCGAACGCCTGGTCGGCCCAATCCTCCTGAATGAACCGGACGCTATCCACTCGTTCGATCGTCTGGGCCTGAAGGGTCTCGAAGCGCTGGAACGCCCCCTGGACAGAGCGCTCGACCTGCTGATACTGCCGGTCCAGATCCTGCCACTCACGGAAGAGCGTGGTATACCGGGTTTCTCCCCGGTTGAGGCCCTCGAGCGCAGTGGTCAGGGACTGGAGTGTGTCGCGCAGCGTGTTCCAGCGGTCTTCCGTCTCCCGCCATTCCTGCTGAGCTGCGGCCACTTGCTCCTGAGCTGCGAGAATGTCCGCCGGAACCTGGGGCTCCGGGGTGGCTGCGGCCTGGGTCAAGGAATCGAAGACCTGATCGCGGTCGTAAGGGAGGAGTTGAATGTCGAGGTCCGCCAGGGGCCGCGTCACGGTTCCACCTTCGGGGCCCTCCACATTCAGCTCCGCCGTGATTTCCAGAACGGCCGGTCCGCAAGCCGCGACGGCCAGCGAAGCGACCATCGCGAGAGCCCCGTAGCCGATCCTGTGCTGCGTCATCGTGCACTCCGTCATGGGCAGATATTGTCCAAAGATCGCCCAAAGTACGAAGGGGAGGGGGCGGTTTCAAGCATCCCGGCGTTGCGCGGGCGGGTCAGGCGACGCAGTTCCCGGATGTGCGTCGAGCCCCTTACCGAGGGGCTCGACGAGGCGGGGCATGGATGTGGCCGGTTGCAGGTGCGGATCAGGGAACCTCGCCGGCGAGGACGTAATCCATTGGGTTCACCGCCGTCCCTCGAACATGCACCTCGTAATGGAGATGAGAGGCCGTGGCCAGTCCGGTGCTGCCGACTTGCGCAATGACGTCGCCTCTGCGGACCTGCTGCCCTGACTTCACCAGAAGCTTGGAAGCGTGGCCATACAGCGTTCGGAAGCCGTATCCGTGATCAAGGATGACGGCATTACCGTACCCCGACCGTTTCCCTGCCGATACGACGACGCCGTTGGCCGCGGCGAGGATGGGCGTGCCTTCCTGGGCGTGGACGTCGATGCCGGGATGGGCCCGGAACTCATGCAGGATGGGATGGAAGCGATTCTGGCTGAAGCGGCTCGACAGGAGGCCTGCCGCCGGGAGGATCGTCGGGGTGGCCTCGAGGAGCTGGCGCTGGGCCTGCATGCTATCTGCCGCCTGGTTCAGGCTCTCGGACAGCAGGTCCATGCGGCGCTCGATCACCTCGAGGTCGTAGCGGACCGCGTAGGCCGCTTCCGAGGCTTCCGGATCGAGTGTCCAGAGTTCGCCTTCGTCGGGCGACGTCAGGCCGGGGCCGCCGACACCCACCTCCAGCACTTCCTCGTCGATCCCCGCCATGCCGGCGAGGGTCCGGACCCGCTCCTCCTGGGCGACGAGAGTGCCCAGGGCGTCGTCGACCTGCGCAAGCCGGGCCTGGACCTGGCTCAGCTCATGCTCGAGAAGCTCGTTCTCCTGCGCGAGCTGGTGGGCCTGGACCCGGGCGCTACCCCCAAACGCGAGATAGACCGTGGCGAGTGCGAAGAACACGAAGGCTCCGGCCAAAGAGACCAGCACGGATCGCGTGAGCTTTGCCGGGACCGTGAATTGCCGAACGCTTTCCGACTCTCCCCGCATCAGGAGCACGGTCCAGCGGTTGTTCGTCATCCTGTTCCTTCCGCTCGGGCTATCAAAGCGAAGGTCCGTGCTCGGCCGTGAAAAAAAACGGCCGTCGCACAGACCACCCGGTCTTTTCTTATTCGGTTGGTTGTCCGACGGGGACGGGGTAGCTTACCCCGCCGTCTAAATCGGGTCAACCCGCCGTGGCCCGGGGGCCGGGAGGATCCGGTCAGGGGTCCTTATATAGATCAGTCTCGACCACTTCTACGGCGGTTCTTGAGGTATGGACCACCGACGGCAGACGTGCCTTCGTGCCCCGGAGCTGAGACGCCGGGGGGGTTCGAGAGGGTTGTGGGGACGCGCTAAGCGTCGGTCGCGTCCTCGATTTCGACCCGGGGAAACAGGGGCTCCCCGTGCACTACGGAATGACCGTCCAGGGCCAGCGCCTCCAGATCCTCAAACCTTGGCGGCTCCTCGAGGCCGAGGCGGGCGGCCAGCTCCCTGGCTTTGGCCGGCATCACGGGTTCGAAGAGACAGGTCAGGATGGCCAGTGTTCGGCCGAGGGTAGCGAGGGTTTCGTCCAACTCCGCCTCTTTGCCGGGAGCCTTGGCCATGGCCCACGGCTCCCGTTCCTCCACATACCCGTTCGCCTCCCTCGCCAGGTCCATGGCGGCGGCCATGGCGTCGTGAAGACGGTATTCGGCCATCGAACCGTGGTATGCACTCAGGGCGGCTTCCGCCTGGGGCGCCAGACCGTCGCCCTCGAGGCGTGGGATGACACCGTCCCGGTACCGGACGATCATCGAAAGGGTACGGTGGGCGAGGTTGCCCAGAATGTTGGTTAGCTCACCGTATCGGGCGAAGAATCGCTCGGGTGTATAGGACGCATCCTGGCCCGTCGACATTTCACGGATCAGGTACCAGCGGACGGCGTCCGTCCCGAAATCGCCACGCAGGTAGAGGGGATCCACGACGTTGTCCAGGGACTTGGACATCTTGGTCTCGCCCACCACCCACCATCCGTGGGCCAGGATCTTTCGGGGAAGCGGCAGCCCGGCGCCCATCAGGAGAGTAGGCCAATAGACCGCGTGGGTGGTCAGGATATCCTTCCCGAGGAGGTGAAGGTCGGCGGGCCAGCGGCTTCCCGGACGGGTGGCCCCGAAGCCCCGTTCATCGGGCGGCAGGTCCGGCGTGATCTGCCCCGACGCCGTGACGTAGTTGGTGAGGGCGTCGACCCATACGTACGCCACGTGCTCGGGGTCCCAGGGGAGGGGGATACCCCAACTGACCCTCGACGTGGGCCTGGAGATCGAGAGGTCGCCCAGGGGCTGGCTCAGGAAGCCCAGCACCTCGTTCTTTCGGCTCTGGGGGATGATCCAGTCGGGGTTCTCCTCGATGTGGCGGACGAGGCGCTCCTGGAATGCGCTCATCCGGAAGAACCAATTGGTCTCCTGGATGCGCTCCACGGGCTTCCCGGCCACCGGGTCCACCCTGTCGGGTCCGATCTCCTTCTCCGTGAAGTAACGCTCCTGGCCCACGGAGTACCACCCGACGTACTCGGATTCGTACACGTGACCGTTCTCGTACAAGGCCTCCAGGAAAGCCCACACCACCGCTTTGTGTTCGTCCTCGGTCGTGCGGATGAATCGATCGTAGGACACGTTCAGATCACGCCAGGCCGCCTTGAAGCGATCCGAGATGTCGTCACACCAGCGCTTGGGGTCGGTCTCGGCTTCCGCAGCTGCCGCCTGGATCTTCTGCCCGTGCTCGTCCGTGCCGGTCAAGAAGAGCACGTCTTCGGACCTGCGGCGGTGGTAGCGAGCCAGGACGTCGCCCAAGATGGTGGTGTAGGCATGCCCCAGGTGGGGAGGCCCGGACGCGTAGTAGATGGGAGTGGTCAGGTAGAAGGAGTCCACGTGGCCCTCAGTTCGCCCTCGTGCCCGCCATCTCGTCCTTGAGATCGTCGATCCTGATGGAGCGGCGGTTTCCTTCCTGGTCTCTCAACGAGATGGTCTCTGCGAAGATGTCGATCCCAAGGACCTTCTCGTTGCCCTGGGCAGTGCTCAAGGTCTTGCCGATGCGCGGGAATCTGCGCCGAGCTTCGACGTACGTGGTGTGTTCATACATGAGGCAGCACATGAGCCTTCCGCAGCAGCCGGAGATCTGGGCCGGATTCAGGGAGAGGCCCTGGTCCTTGGCGAGCTGGAGGCTGACGGGTTTCAACTCGGGCAGCCAGGTCGAACAGCAGAGCTCTCGACCGCAGCGGCCCACGCCGCCCAGCAGGGCGGCCTCGTCGCGGACGCCGATCTGCTTGAGCTCGATGCGGGTTCGGAACGTCCGGGCCAGGTCTCGCACCAACTCCCGGAAGTCTACCCGCTTCTCGGCTGTGAAGTAGATGATGAGCTTGTTGCGGTCGAACTGCCACTCCGCGTCCGTCACCTTCATCTTGAGGTGGTGACGCTCTACGTGCTGCCGGGTCTCGAGTCTGGCTCGGTCTTCTTCAGCCTTCTGATCCTCCCACCTCGTGACCTCGTCGGGCCGGGCGTGGCGCAACACCTTCTGTTCGGGGGTGGGCGTCGCGCACCCGCCGGAGGAAGAGCACTTCCGCTCGGCAACGCGGCCCAGGGCCGTGATTCGCCCCAGGTCCTGCCCACGGTCGGCCTCCACGATCACCGGGTCTCCCGGTGCTAGGGAAAGGGACTGGAAGCTGTAATACCCCTTCCGCGTCCCTTTGAAGCCGACTTCAGCGAATTCGGACACCCCTACTCCCCCTCCCAGGCGCCCATCGCTTCGAATTTTGCCCAACGCCTCTTCAGACGCTCGTCGTCGCTGAGGGAGTCCAATTCAGTCAGGGTTCGCTTGAGGACTTCCGCCACGGAGTCGGCCGTAGCCAACCAGTCGGCGTGGGCGCCCCCCGGGGGCTCGGGGATCACTTCGTCCACGACGCCGAGGTCCTGGAGATTGGTCGAGGTGAGGCGCAGGGCCCTGGCGGCTTGATCCCTGTGGTCTGCCGAGCGCCACAGGATGGCGGCACAGCCTTCCGGAGATATGACGGAGTAGATTGAATGTTCCAGCA
>JAHEKK010000314.1 GCA_024638395.1 Gemmatimonadota bacterium
CGGAGCGTTGAAGCAAGCCTTGGCCAGCGGCGAGAACATCGAGATCCGGGGCTTCGGCACCTTCAAGGTCCGGAAGCGCAAGTCCCGAATGGCCCGGAATCCCCGAACAGGGGAGGCCGTCGAGGTTCCCTCCCGGAGCGTCCCGGTCTTCAAGCCCTCGAAGCACCTCAGGGCCCGGGTGTCCAAGCTGGACAAAGGACCCGCTGGACCCTCGACACCCCCGGCGTTCCCCGGATCCCCCTCGTACACGGGAGGGCGGTGACGGCCCGGGCGGAATCCCTCGCTCGTCCCGTGCGGAAGCCCGGAACGGCATCCGCAGGACCGGAACTTCTCATGACCGTGCGTGTCCTCTTCTTTGCGGCCCACAGAGAGCTGCTGGGGACGTCTGAAACGACGGTCGACCTTCCGGATGGAGCCACGGTGGGAGAGCTGGTCCAAACGCTTCGGGCGAGGGGCGCCCCCTGGGACTTGATACCGAGCCGGCCGGCCGTAGCCGTGAACCGCAGGTACGCCGACGGCTCCCACACCCTGGGCAACGGCGACGAGGTGGCCATGATTCCTCCGGTGGCAGGCGGTTGAGGGAATGGTCTGGAGCGACGTTACGACCGAGCCTATCGAGCCCGGAGCAGTTCTGGGCCGTGTGGGGGGGGCATCGTACGGGGCCGTGGTCCTCTTCCTCGGCACGGTTCGGAACACGAACGATGGAAGGCCCGTCTCGGGAATGGAGTACCACGGCTACGAAGCGATGGCTCAAGAGCAGCTGGCCGTGATCGTCGGCGAGGCCTCCGAAATCGCCGGGGGAGCGCCGGTGGCCGCCGTCCATCGTCTCGGCACACTGGCTCTGGGGGAAATCTCGGTGGCCATCGCCGTTTCGACCCCCCATCGGGCCTCCGCCTTCGAGGCGTCCCGGCATGTGATCGAAGAGATCAAGAAGCGGCTGCCGGTGTGGAAGAAGGAGCACTATGTCGACGGAAGGACCGACTGGGTGAAAGGCATCCAGCCCGCGCCGGAAACGGCCCCATGACGCCTCGATCAACTGAAGAGGAGCGGCTGCAGGCCGGAGGGGCCGCCCGGGCGCGAGCCGACAGGACTCCGGGAGGCATCCCCGAACCCGACTCCACGACCCCCGGCGGCACCATGGTCGACGGTTTCGGCCGCACCGTCCGATACCTCCGGATCTCCGTCACGGACAAGTGCAATCTCCGCTGCGTATACTGCATGCCTGAAGAGGGGCTGGAGTGGCTACGGAGGGATGAGATCCTCTCCTACGAGGAAATCACCCGCATCGTCGAGGTGATGGCTCCGATGGGGCTTACGCGCGTCAGATTGACGGGCGGAGAGCCCCTGGTGCGGAAGGACCTGCCCGATCTCGTGGGTCAGCTTTCGCGGGTCCCGGGCATACGGGACATCTCCTTGTCCACCAACGCCGTACTCCTCGCTCCCCTGGCCCAGGAGCTCCGGGCAGCCGGTGTGAACCGGATCAACGTGTCGCTCGACTCTCTCCGCCCGGAGCGCGCCGACCGCATCGCCAGAAGGCCCGACGTCCTGAACCGCGTGATGGAGGGCCTGGCGGCCGCCGAAAGCGCCGGCTTCGACCCGATCAAGATCAACGTGGTCCTGATGCGGGGTGAGAACGACGACGAGGTCGCGGATTTCGCGGCCCTGACCCGGGAGCGCCCCTGGCATGTGAGGTTCATAGAGGTCATGCCCACTGAAGCGAACCTGGGGCTCAGCGCGGCCCAGACCATGACCTGCGGCGAGGCCCTCGACCTCATTGGACGCGTCGACGCCCTGGAGCCTGTAGAGGGGCCTGAGGGGAATGGGCCCGCGGCGTATTACCGCTTCCCGGGTGCCGCCGGGACCATCGGCGTGATCACCCCGATGAGCCACAATTTCTGCGGCGCCTGCAACCGCATGCGTCTGACGGCAAGCGGCCAATTGAGGCCCTGCCTCTTCGGCTCTATCGAAACGCCTTTGAGGGACCCCCTCCGGAGGGGCGAAGACCTGGTCCCCCTCATCGAGGAGACCCTGCGGATCAAGCCGGAGAAGCACCTCCTGGTCCAGGGCTCGGCCAGCGGGTCCGGAGGGCTCATCGCCCTCTCTCAGACCGGAGGCTGAGTCGCACTTCCGGAGGGATGAGTCCGGGTCCGTGACCCGTTGACAGCCTACGGCCCTCGGGTAACTTCCGGCGGCCCCAGGGGCGAGGGCCCCCTTTCTTCTCGTCCCGCTCCTCCAAACGCCCGGACGATCGCTCCCATGCCCGTCAAGAAAATCACCGTCGTGGGCGCAGGCCATGTCGGTGAAGTCTGCGCCCAGCGCGTCGCTGAAAAGGAACTGTGTGAAGAGGTGATCCTCATCGACATTGTCGAGGGGATCCCCCAGGGGAAGGGGCTCGACCAGTGGGAGAGCGCCCCTGTGGAAGGGTTCGATACCCGGGTGATCGGCTCGAATGACTACGAGCCCGCTACCGGTTCCGACATCTTCATCGTGACGGCCGGAATCGCCCGGAAACCCGGCATGAGCCGCGACGACCTTCTCCGGACCAATGCCGGCATCGTCGAGTCGGTGAGCAAAGAGATCGCCCGGGTCGCGCCAAACGCCATCATCATCGTGGTATCCAACCCCCTCGATGTCATGGCCTACGTCGCGAAAAGGGCCTCCGGCTTCCCCAGGGAGCGCGTCATCGGGATGGCCGGTGTGTTGGACACGGCCCGGTATCGCTCCTTCCTGGCCCTGGAACTGGACTGCAGCGTCGAGGACATCCAGGCACTCGTGTTGGGCGGCCACGGCGACACCATGGTCCCGCTCGTCTCGTACACATCCGTCAGCGGCATTCCCATCCAGCAGTTGATCCCCCAGGACCGCCTGGACGCGATTATCGAGCGGACCCGGAAGGGCGGGGCCGAGATCGTAGCATTCCTGAAGACGGGAAGCGCCTACTACGCACCGTCCGCGGCGGCCGTACAGATGGCCGAAGCCATCGCCAAGAACAAGCGCAGGATTCTTCCGGCAGCCGCCTATCTCGAGGGCGAGTACGGGGAAGACGGGATCTACCTGGGTGTTCCGTGCAAGCTCGGAACCGGCGGCCTGCTCGAGATCGTCGAGGTCGAGCTGAGTGATGACGAGCGGGCGGCCCTGGGGAACAGCGCGGACCACGTTCGGACCACCCTGGCGGCGCTGGAGGCGCTCTAGGCCGGTCCATGACGCACATGGAGACCGGGGCGAAGGTCAATCGGGGCTCCCGGTTCTGGATGGTGCCAACGATGCCCTCGCCTGCGGCGTCAGCGTCAAGGAAGAAGCCAGAAACGCTGCGTCGCGAGGGCGTCGCCCGCGTCGCTGGCGCCTGAGGCAAGGGGAGTGGTGGAATCCCCCACATCGCGTACGGCTCGTTCCTGATCCTGCGGGACCCCGGTCGCATCCAAGGTGTTGATGGAACGCGAGGAGTCGCTTCGAGAGGCCGACGTAGAGGTCGGCCTGAGGGGAACCGGATCTCGTCGGCTCTCCCGGGCCCTGGTTTCAATCGTTCCATGGTTCCGCACACCCGGATAGAATAGGCCGCCCCTCCGACCCCAATCTCCCACACCGAAAAGACAAAAGGACGATCATGGATCCCGACACCGCTTCCATCAAGGCGAAGCTCGAGCTGGAACTGGCGGACGTGCTTCAGAAGAGCCAGCGGCTTATCAAGCATCTGCGCAACGAGGACCGCACCTTGCCGAAGGATTGGTCCGAGATGGCCCAGTTCGTGGAAAACGACGAGGTCCTGGAAGCCCTGGAGGTCCGTTCCCGCGACCGGATCGATGCCCTGCGCCTCGCAATCCGGCGGATCGACGAAGGCGTCTACACCCGGTGTACCGATTGCGGCACGACCATCGCGTCCGAACGGCTGGAGACGCTTCCGACCACGCATGTGTGCGTCGATTGCGCTGCGTGATTGCCCGACGGGCCTCGCCGCATCGCGGCCGTTCCCCGACCCGGCGTGGGCGGTCTTATCAGCCCCTGTCAGGGTTGCCTGAATACCGATTCCTCAACCGCGGGGTTGAGATCGAAGTCCGACGTGGCCAGGACCTTGGTCACGCGCCCCTCCTCGTCGAAATGGACGCGGCGCCCGGCGAAGAAATACCCCTCCACCTCCTGGAGGTCCTCCCACCGGGTGAGGTTCAGGTTCGTCCTGCCCTCCTCCCGGTAGGCAATCCGGACGGGCACGGCGCGACCGTCTTCAAAGCTGTAGAACCAGGTGTCGTCATGTTCTCCCACACCCTGGCCGAAGGTCACACGCACCTGGTGTAGGCCCTCCTCGTCCTGACCGTCGTAGTGGAGGAAGACCCCCGGATCCTTCAGCTTGTATGGAAGGCTGATCCAGTAGACGACGTCCCGGGCGACGTAGATGGCCTCGTCGAAGTCCTTGTCTCCGGGTCCCAGGGCCTCCCCGTTCATGGTCGCCCAGACCTGGTCTCCGCCGTCGAAGCCCTGCTGGATGAAATCATCCCCCTCCCAGCGCTCGATGCGCGAGGCCTCTCCACGTTCGGAGCGGGACACTGTCACGTACCGGGGGCGCGTCCGTCGGAGACGTCCGCTGGTTGCGTCGTACATTTCGGTCGTCAGCGTGAACCTGGCGCTGGACAGCGCCCAATACCGTTCCATCCCGCCCACCGCGTCGATCCAGCGGTCAACCAGCACCTGGGCCTGCTCATTGTCCTGGACCGGTACGGGTTCCCCTTCCCGGAGGGCCGTAGCGGCAAGGGTGGCCACACCGATCGTGACCAGCGCGACCGCCCCCAATCCAACGCTTCTGGATCTCGATGAGCGCGGGCGAGGCCACGAAGATCGACGAGTACGTCCCGAA
>JAHEKK010000315.1 GCA_024638395.1 Gemmatimonadota bacterium
GACTCGAATCCCCGGGAAAGGGAGCGGAAAACAAAGGCGCGGGCCTACGAATCGGAGACGACACGGGCTCTCTCCATGACCATAGGTATCGCCTTGTCCAGGCGATCCATTGAGCGTTCCCGACCGAGGATCAGCAGCACGTCGAAGATGCCGGGGGTCGCGGAACGTCCCGTAAGTGCCAAGCGGAGGGGCTGGAAGAGCTTCCCTGCTCCGATCCCCATGGCTTCGGCGGCAGACCGCAAGCTCCCCTCCAGCGCTTCCGCAGTCCACTCGGATTCGCCGACCACCTGCCTGATTCCCTGGAGGCGCTCAGCCACGGCTTCCGGGTCCTTGTACCAGACCTTCTGCAGGGCCTGCTCCTCGTAGATCGGATCCCGCTCCATGAAGACGACGGCCTGGTCAGCCATCTCCGACAACGTGCGACTGCGGGGCTTCAGGGCCTCGACCATGCGCTCAGCCGCCTCCTGCGAAAGGTCGACCAGGGGGCGGTCGCCGGCTGCTGCCCTGGCCGTCCTCTCGACGCTCTCTACGAGATCGGCGGCCGGAATGCGCGAAAGGTATTGTCCATTGAGCCAGTGCAGCTTGTCCGTGTCGAAGACCGACCCCTTCTTCAACACACGTTCCATGGAAAAGGCCTGCATCAGCTCATCGAGGGTGAAGAGCTCTTGATCCGTCCCGGGTGACCAACCCAGCAGGGCCAGGAAGTTGACCATGGCCTCCGGGAGAATGCCCTCGGCTCCGTAGGCCTCGACGGCGGTGGCGCCGTGGCGCTTGGACAGCCTCTTCCCGTCGGGACCGAGGATCAGGGGCACGTGGCCGAACAGGGGAACGGCCTTGCTCATCGCCTCGTAGAGGAGGATTTGCTTGGGCGTATTGGAAATATGATCGTCTCCGCGGATGACGTGGCTCACCGCCATGCTCGCGTCGTCGGACACGACGGCCAGGTTGTACGTGGGGGTTCCGTCGCTCCGCAGGATCACCAGGTCCTCGATTTCGCCGTTGTCGAAGCTCGTGGGTCCGTGGACCATGTCCTCCCACTCGGTCCGTCCATCCGGCACGAGGAAACGAATCGCGTGGGGCTCCCCTCGGGCGGCCCGCTCCTCCCGCTCACGTGCCGAGATCCGATGGGCAAGTGACCGCGGAAGCCGGGCCACGCTCCCCGAGCCCGCTTTGATGGCGGACTGTCTGGCCTCGTCCAATTCGCCGGGCGGCGTGAAGTCGCGATAGGCGTGCCCCGCCTCGAGAAGCGCCATCGCGTCATCCCGGTGCCTCCCTACCCCCTCCCCCTGGAAATGGGGGCCCTCATCCCAGTCCAGGCCCAGCCAGGACAGACCCTCGAGGATGGCCTCCACATGCTCCGGCCGGCTTCGCTCCCGGTCCGTGTCCTCGATCCTCAAGATGAAAGCGCCACCATGCTTCCGCGCGAGCAGCCAGTTGAACAGCGCAGTGCGAGCACCTCCCACATGGAGATACCCCGTGGGCGAGGGGGCGAAGCGGACTCTCATCGATCTCGGACCGTAGGTGGGCAAGGGATTGACGAGGGGCCCTCCCGACCTGCGGCCCCGCGTCAGTCGACGCCGGCCGGAGCCAGTTCCGGAGTAAACGCGGGTTGGCTGGCAGGTCGGCGACGCTGGAAGAGAAGATACAACGCCGGGGTGACGATGAGGACGAGGAACGTGGAGGACGAGAGACCGCCGATGAGGGCGTACGTGAAAGCGTTCCAGATATTGGAGTTCGCGCTTTCACTGAAGACGACGAGGGGCAGTAGCCCTATGACCGTCGTCGCCGTGGTCATGAGAATGGGGCGCACGCGTTCGAGGGTGCCCTTCAAGATGGCGTCGTGGAGGCTCAGCTCACCGCCTCGCCGGACACGTCCGACATGATCCACCAGCAGGATGGCGTTATTGACCACGATGCCGCCCATCATGATCACCCCGATGTAGGCCTCCCGTGTGAAGCTGGCGTCCATATAGAAGAAGGTCAGGAAGACACCGATCAGGGCCATGGGCACGGTCAGAAGAACGCACAAGGGCAACAGAAGGGATTCGAACAGGGCTGCGGTCACCATGTAGATGAGGAGAATCGACACCCCCAGCACCATGTAGATCTGTGAGCGTTCCTCGTCGGACCAGCGCCACGTATCCGCCTTCTTGACTGCGTAGCCCGGGGCCACCTCCGTCGCGTCGATGACCGCGTCGTGAACGAGGTCGCCGAGCTTCTGGGGTCCCCGGAACTCGTACGCCACCGTTCGTTGATACTGCTGGTCTTCGCGCAGGATTCGGGCAAGGACGTCCTCGGGGTTGATGCTCACGAGCTCGCCCAATCGAATGGGCTGACCCGCCGGTGTATCGATGAGCGTCTCCCGGAGGCGGACCAGGTCCACCTCCCGATTCCCTTCCATCTTCACGTCGAGACGGACCTCGTCTCCCCCGATCTTGATCTGGTCGTTGCTGGTCTGGCCGGACACGGCCGCGGAGATCTGGGCCACCAGGCTGGTCATCGTGAGGTCGTACCGGGCCAGCGCGTCTCGATGGACATCGACGACGAACTCGGAGGCTCGTTCCCGCTGGAAGAAGCCCCCCGTGGCGTTCGTGTTCACGTCCCTGACCCGCGAGATGCGCGACAAGCGGGTGCCGATGTTTTCCGCGATGTCTCGCACCTCTTCGTAGTTGTAGCCCAGGACCTGGATGGAGTAGTTGGGTGCACCGCCACCCCCTCCGTAGAATGAGGGTCCGTAACCGAACACCCTCACCTCGGCTCCGGAGAACCCTAGGGAATAGGCGAAGAGCCGATCCTTGATGGCCACCGGTACCTGGGTGTTCTCCAGGTGGTCGGGGAACGTGACCGTGATCTGGGCAGCGTTCTGCCGCACCTGAGAGACGAACTGCTCGACCTCGGGAATCGTGCGAAGCCGATCCTCGAAGTACGCCGCCAGCTGGTCCGTGCGATCCAGGTCCGACCCCCTCGGCAGCCTGATCTGGATGTTGATGTACGTCTGCTGTCCCCACCCGGCGCCCCACAAGGTCCCTCGGGTCACGTACCTGTCGAACAAGTAGTACGAGCCGCCAAGGGCCAACGTGGCCACGACGACGGCGACCCACGGCCATGCCAGCGTGCGCGATACGAGTCCTGCATAGAAACGCTCGTACATGGGGCGGCGGCGGGCAGCCCCCGGATCCGGCACGCCTTCCCCACTCATCACCGGCCCGTCACCGGTCCACGGGGCCGAGGGCGCCGGAGCCAACCCTCCATGAGGTACGTCGGGACCCTCCTCGTCGACGCCGCCCAACACCCGGCCTGCCAGGGCCGGAATGAACGAAAACGCCACGAACAGTGACGCCATGAGGGTCAACGCCACCACGACGGCCAGGGGGACGTAGTAGACCCGAAGCTCGTCCTGCAGGTATACGAAGGGAACGAAGACGATGAGGGTGGTCGCCGTGGCCGCCATGATGGGCAGGACGACCTCGCGGGTCCCCTCCAGGGCTGCCGGCTTCGGGGCGACACCCGACTGCCATTTCCGATACACGTTCTCCAAAACCACGATGGAGTTGTCGACGATGAGGCCGAACCCCATCGCCAGGCCCATGAGTGTCAGGAGATTGAGGGACAACCCCATGAAGTAGATGAGGTTCAGGGAGATCAGGATCGAGAAGACGATGGTCGTGAAGACCACGGCGGCCGAACGGACCGATCCAAGAAACCCCATCAGGACGACGAAGATCACCACGGCGGCCACGGCTGCCCGGCTTCTCAGATCCGTGAGCTGCCTCTTGATCTCTTCGCTCTCGTCCTGATCCAGAATGAAGCGCGTGTTGGGCGGCAGACCCGATTCCAATTGTTGGATCCGCTCCTTGACCCGGTCGGCGACGCGGACCGTGTTGGCGCCGATCTCCTTCGTCAGGAGCATCTGGACCGCAGGGCGGCCATTCACCCGGTAGTGGGTCTGTACCTCTTCGTAGGTGTCCCTGACGACAGCGACGTCCGACACACGGACGATGCGGCCCCCGTCTTCGCTGACGATGGTCTGTAGGACGTCTCGGGTGGACTGGGCACGGTTAAGGATGGTCACGGTCCACTCCCGCTGGCCCTCTCTTACCGTTCCCGCTTCCCGCACGAGATCGAGGCTCGATATCCGGTCCCTCACCTGATCCGCCGTGACGCCAAGAGCCGCCATCTGCTCCCGGTCGAGCTCCACCTCGACGACGCGGTCGCGTCCACCGTACGCCCGCACCACGGCCACACCTTCGATGCGGGACAACTCGGGCACCACGTACTCCTCCAGGTGCTCCCGAAGGGCCTCCAGGGTCCGGGACCCGGTGAAGGTGTAGGTGAGGAAGCCTCCCCGGTTCTGCTCCTCGAACTCGGGGGGAACGTAGGGCTCCACCACGACCTGGCCGACGCCGGGAGGCAGCTCGCTCTCCTCAACGGTGGAAAGACGCTCGGACAGGTCCAAGCGGGCGAAATCCATGTTGGTTTCACGGGAGAACTCGACCTCGATGGTGGCGCTCCGTTCCTCGGAAATCGACGTCACCTTCTCCACGCCCCGAACGAGCTGGATCGTGGCCTCGAGGGGTGAAGTGAGGAAGGCTTCCACCGTCTCGGGTGAGGCGCCGGGCCAGTCAGCACGTACCGTCAGCCGTGGGAGGTCGGCCTCGGGCAGGAGTTCGATGGGGATGTTCCGCCACGCGGCCAATCCCAGGAGGGCCACCGCCAGATAGGTCATGGCCACGGCGACCGGGCGGCGGATGCTGAGCTGGATCACGGCGCTCCTCCATCCGCCGGCCTTGCTCCCGCCGGTACCAACGCAGCCCGTGTGAACAGACCCCGGATGTCTTCCACG
>JAHEKK010000316.1 GCA_024638395.1 Gemmatimonadota bacterium
CGGGGGCGGGGTCCTCCGTTCGATCCCCCCCGGTTGCCGCAGGTACGGCATGGGTCGCCACCGGCTCCATGGCCACCGCGGCCTCGGATTCGTCTCCGCCGCAGGCGGCAACGCCAATCAGAAACGCCATGCCAAGAAGAACCGCCAGTCCCCGTAGGACCGCCTCCGACCGGTCAGGCGACCGGGTCTCGGAGCCTCTGTTCCACCGCGAGATGCTGCTCATGATTCCTCCCCCTCGGGATGTGGGCTCGGTTCCCCGCCGGGCCTTGTCGGCCCCTCGGATCAAAGCCCGTGTAGGTTTGTGTGAGGAGAGAGGGGCAAGCCGGAGGCCGAAGAGAGACTCGTCCGCTGAGAAACTTCCACAATACAGTCGGACTGTCACTTAGGGATCCGACATGCCCAGTGGAAGCGGGGAAATCGCGGCCCGGTTGTGTCTGAATGGACACCCCCGAAAGCGCCCCCGGCGTGTCCTGACGGACACACCGGACCCTCAGGGCCTCTTGATCTCCAGGCGCCGCATGATCTTCAGGAGGCTCGCGTGATCGGCGAGGCCCAGGGCCGAGGCCGTTTCGGTGATCTGCCACGCGTGGGACTCCAGGGCGTCCTCCACGATGCGCCGCTCGGCGGCACGCTTCCGTTCCCGGAAGGTGCCTTCGTCCAGCGCTCCGGCGACCCCATCGTTCCTACCGGCGACCTCGGGCCCCTCCAGGTCGGGGGGCAGGTGCTCCACGTCGAGCACCGGCCCACCGGCAATGATCATGCGTTCCACGGTGTTCCGGAGCTCCCGAACGTTGTTTCGCCGCCAATCCCGTACCTCGAGAGCTTTCAGCGCTCCAGTGGTCACCGCAGGCACGGGGACGCCGAGCTTGGGGGCCAGTGTCCGGAGGAAGTGGCGTACGAGGGCCGGCACGTCGGTCCTGCGCTCCCTCAGCGGAGGCACACGGATGACATGGACGTTGAGTCGGTAGAGGAGGTCCTGCCGGAAGGATCCCTCGTCCACGGCCCGGTCCAGGTTCCGATGCGTCGCGGCCACGACCCGAGGGTCGACGGCGGTGAGCGCTTCGCTTCCCAGCCGGCTCACCTCGCCCGTTTCGAGGACCCGGAGAAGTCGTGCCTGCGCCGAGGCCGGAAGCTCCCCGACCTCGTCGAGGAACAGGGTGCCCCCGCTGGCTCGTTCGAAAGCGCCCCGACGGGCCTGAGCTGCCCCCGTGAAGGCCCCCTTTTCATGCCCGAACAGGTCGCTCTCCACCAGGCCCTCCGCCAGCCCGCCACAGTTGAGGGGAACGAACGCCCCTCCCCGACGGGGACCCCGCAGATGGAGTTCGCGGGCCACGAGTTCCTTTCCCGTACCGCTCTCCCCAAGCACCAGCACGGGACTCGGGATGGCCGCCAACGTGTCGATCCGAGTCCTCAACTCTGCCATGGGGGTACTCTCACCCAGAAGCGGCGAGGCGTCCTCGAGCTCCTGCTCCAGAGCCTCTATTCGGGCCGCGAGAGAACGGTGTCCCAGGGCAAGGCGAACCTCCTGGACCACTCGCTCCATGGGTTCGGCTTTGTCGATGAAACTGAAGGCGCCGAGCCGCACCGCCTCTACACAACGGTCGTAGCTACCGGTTCCCGTATAGACGATCACCGGCACGCCGATCTGGTGGTGGTCCATTGCCCGGAGGACATCGAAACCGTCCATGTCCGGCATCTCGAGATCCAGAATCACGCAATCGATCGAGGCGGAAGACAGGGCGGCGAGGCCCGCCACCCCGCCGCCGGCAACCTCCGTGCGGAACCCACCCAGTCGCTCGAGATCGTAGGCGTACTGCTGAGCGAGTGGCATCACGTCGTCGATCACCAGGACCTTCGGTTTCATGAGGCGCCTTTCGGTGTACCGGATTCCGCTGCGTGCCCGGGGGGTCCATCGAGGTCCGACCTCATGGGGACGGTGTCGCCCTGAGCCGGAAGGATCACCCGCACGGTGGTCCCCTTGCCCTCCCGACTATCCAGCGTGACCCGCCCTCCCACGTCACTGACCATTCTCCGCACGATCGCCAGCCCGAGGCCGGTTCCATCGGCCCGAGTGGTGAAGAACGGCTCGAAGACCCGGCTGAGGCTCTCCGCGGGTATCCCCGGCCCATCGTCGGACACCTCCAACTGGAAGGCCGTCTCGCCGGATTCCTCCACCTTGCCCGTACGGATCCGCACCGCCCCGCTCTCGCCCACCGCGTCAACCGCGTTGCGGATCAGGTTCTCCGCCACCCGACGGAGGGAAACCGGATCGAGGCGGACGCGGCCCCGAGCCTCGAACATCGTTTCGAAGACCACACCCTGTGCGGTGGCGGCAATCGCCTCGACCGACCCTGCAACCGTTGCGTCCAGATCGGCCGGAGCCCGCTGGCCGTGGATCGACACCGAACGATACTGCTGGGCCAGTTCATCCAGGTAGTTCAGGCTCTCACCCAGGGTGGTCCGGCGGGCGGAGAACGCCTGGGCGAGTGCGTCCGGTCCCTCGTCGTTGGCCTCACCCAGATGAGCCAGCACGTTGCGGATCGGAACCAACCCATTCCTCACATCGTGATTCACCTGCCGAGCCAACTCCCCCAGCGTCGCGCGACGCTCGGCCTCGCGGACCTGGGTGACTCCCGCTCGAAGCCGGTCAAGCATCCCGTTGAGGAAACGGCTGAGCCGTCGGAATTCATTCCCTCCTTCGCCCCGGAACCTGACGTCCAGCCGACCGAGGTGGACTCGTCGGGCAGTGTCCCCGAGGCGCTCCAGCGGGCGGGCCAGGCGTGTGGCAAGGAGCGGCGCCAGCAGGGCCGCCACCGTCCCCGTGACGACAAGCGCGAGGAGGAGCGCTCGATCGAAGGACCGGGTGAGCGCAGGAAGAACCGGATCCCACCACGCGAGAACCAGGCGGCCGGGGTCGGGGGGCTCCGAAGGTGATCCCACCACCAGCGACCCCAGCTCAACGAGGCCGTCGGGGGGCACCTCTCCCGATGGGGTGCTGTTCCCGGCAGGATCCGCATTCCGGCCTCGGGTGTCGGCCCCGGGGAGTGGCTCGAGATCCATCCATCCCACGGTGCCTCCCCCCCGCCCCGTGCGGGCGACAAACACGCCCCCGTCGCCCCCACCCAGGTCCCCCAGCTCAGCCGGCTCCAGTCCAACCAGCACCCGCAGGGGTGCGGGCCCCACCCGGACCTCCCGGCCCACGGCCAACACGGCCACGGCGCCATCCGGACCCGGGAGTCCCACTGCGAGGAGCGCGTCCGGGCTCCCGGCCAGGTTCCAGATTCCGTCACTCACCCTTCCCACGTCGCCGGGAAAATGACTGGCCCCGAGAATCAGACCGCCCTCGGACACCACGTAGGCCACCGCGAGGCCCGAGGCCCGTGAGAACCCCTCGACGGCATCCTGGATGCGGGGATGAGCCAGTGGCAGGGCCTGGACCGCTGCCCGGACCTCGTTGTCCTCCAAGGTCTCCGCGAGGCGCTCCGCCGCACGATTCAGCCGGTCTTCGGTACGGTTCCATGCGGCACGCCCACTCGCCGCGAGGCCCTCCATTCGCTCCGTCTGTGAGGCCTGGAGCCGCCGGACACCCTCCTGCCGGACCAGGATGCCGAGAGCCATCAGGGGCGCCCAGGCGAACACCAGAGTCAGCAGCAGTATGCGGGCCCGGAAGCTCATGACCCACCCGGATCGATCCGAAACACGGCGGACTCGCCCAGGGCGAACGTCCGCGTGCCTTCTCGCGGCCTGCGCGGAGCCAGCCGGTCTTCCGTCAGCCCGATCTCCCCGAGGACCGTGCAGGGGTGGACCACGCCGACGGGAACGGGGACGACCGCCGCCGCGTCCGTCTCCGCGAACGTGGAGAGTCCGTCGGTGTCCGGGCGCACTCGCAATCCGTCCAACTCGATACGGGGCGTTCGGCCGGGGAGGGACGCCGACACGACGCGTTCGGCCAGCTCCCGTGCGACCGGATCCTCCGCCCCATAGGCCACAGTAGAGAAGCCACCCGATCCCGGCGCCCCCCCCACAACCGCTTTCGCGGATCCGGGCGCAAGCGCACAAGCCTCGCCCGCCCCTGGGGGCTCCGGGTCCGGTGTGCGCCGGGTTCCGTCCACGCCTCGACGAGCCCATTCGGCGCCGAGCCGGGCAGCGACCGCACGCCCGAGGTCCTCGGGGAGGGGATCCCGGAACACCAGGTAGTAGCGACGGTCGAAGCCCCCCCGCACCACCGTCCGGCCCCGGGACCGGGCGTATCCCACGGTCCGCTCATCGTAGGTCCAGAACGGCGATCCGCCGGAGTCCACACGGTCGCGCCCGTCGCCTTCCAACAACTCCGCCCCGTTCGATTGCGGAGGAGCCAGCCTGCGATCGGCGAAGAGGAGTAGAGGTGGGTCTCGCCCCGGACCGAACTCCACGCGGATCCCGTTCGGGCCCACCAGCCGGGTCTCCACCACGTCGTGTCCCAGCCAGGGGGGGGCCTCCCGCGGGGGCCAGGCGGCCACCGTGGCCGCCGCGTCGAATCCGCTTCCGACCGGTTCCAGCAGGACGGCGGATCCCTCGATGCGGGCCCGGGCCCGGCCTTCCACCAGAGCACCGGTGCAGTCGACTCGCAGCAGGGAGTTGATTTCTGCAGGTGGTGGGCAGGGGCTCGACGCCGGTCCGGTTGCGCAAGACAGGAGAACCAGGGCGCAGGCCGAGCCGGCGGCGGTACCAAGGGGCCAGTTCCTCATGATCGCTAGTATTCGCCCTGGCTTGAGCGGGTTCCGCCCTCACTCAGTCGACACCCCGGCGGATTCCGCCGGATTCGCGCTGAACCTCCTATACCTCGGCGGCCTCGGGCTC
>JAHEKK010000317.1 GCA_024638395.1 Gemmatimonadota bacterium
CCCGCCTCGAGCCTATCCGATCCGCCAGGCGTCGTGCATCACGCGGATCTCCGTTTCGCCGGCCGCAAGGCGAACGCCCGCCACGTCGAAGCGGTACCGCTGGCCGGGCCCACCATGGTGATGGATCCAATGGCGCGCCGCGGCCGTGACCCGTTGGATCTTCCGGGGCCCCACCTGCTCCAGGACCTCGCCTGCAGGATCTCCCGCCCGGGTCTTCACTTCCACGAAGGCCACGGCGGCCCCCTTGGCCATGACCAGGTCGATCTCCCTGGGTCCGGCTCGGTAGTTCGCGTGGGTGCACCGCCAGCCCCGGGCCTCATAGAGGGCCCGCACGAGGCGCTCGCCTGTGCGCCCGGTACCGTGGGAAGTTCCCGGAGTCATGCATCCATCTTGATACGGAGTCCGGGGGCCCGGGATGAATGGCCGGGCCTACCTGCCAATCATGGACCCGGCCTCGGACGCCGGATCGGCGCCCAGCGAGAGGGCCAAACCGTCCTCGGCGGCCACCACCCGTCCTCCGTAGCCCGCCCCGGCCACCTCTCCCGGAGCATCCTGGGGCCGAAGAGGAGGATAGACGTGGGTGAGGACCAGAAGCCCCGGGTTGGCAGCTCGGGCAAGGGCGGCCACCCCCCTGGGGGAGAGGTGGTGGGGGGCCGGTGGGGGATCTCCATAGCCGCACTCGCAGATCAGGACGTCGGAGCCGGCCAGGAAGTCTCCCACGTCCTCGTCGGGGCCGGTGTCGCCCGTGTACCCCAGGGTCCAACCGGCGCCCTCCACCCGCATGGCCACGCTCTCCTCGGTGTGAGGCGTAGGATGGAAGGACACGGTGACGTCGCCTGGCGCGTGCCAGGAGCCTCGCCGGGGCTGCTCCGTGTAGCGGAGAGGGAAGCTTTGCTCGCGGAAGAACGGTCCATGAGCCGCTGCCAGGTGCTCGATCAGATCCTGGAGCCCTGGTGGGCCGATGACGTCCAGGGGGTCGGATCGGGGTTCCGGCGGAGCCCACCTCAGGGCGAAGAGGAGATGCGCCAGGTCGCCGATATGATCCGTGTGGTAGTGGCTCAAAACCACGTGACTCACAGCCCACCAGGGCTTTCCGAGGCGGGCTAGCCCGTGGACGGACCCGGGTCCCACGTCGAGGAGCATCGACATCGCCCCGGCCTCGAGGAGATGACATGGAGAGGAGCGGACCCCCGACGGACGGAGGGTGCCCGACCCGATCACGGTCAAGGTGGCGGCCATGGGATCCTCAGCGAGCCATGCACACCCGTGGGCTGCGCCCGACACCCTTCGTCACGCCGCCGACTCGGCTGTCTCCAGAGCATCCTGAAGCCGGACGCCGACGATGGTGCTGACCCCGGGCTCCTCCATCGTCACCCCGTAGATCCAGTCGGCGGCCTCGATCGTGCGAGGATTGTGGGTGATCACGACGAATTGCGTCTGGTCCTTGAAGCTCTGCAGCAACCGGATGAATCGACCGATGTTGGACTCGTCGAGTGGCGCATCCACCTCGTCCAGCACGCAGAAGGGGCTCGGCTTCACCAGATAGATCCCGAACAGGAGCGACAGGGCCGTCAGCGCGCGCTCCCCGCCCGACAGGAGGTCGATCCGCTGGGTCTTCTTCCCGGCCGGTGAGGCGTGGATCTCGACCGCGGATTCGAGAGGATTCTCGGGGTCGGCGAGCCAAAGGTCCGCCTGGCCGCCCTGGAAGAGGCGTTGGAACGTCTCCTGGAAGTTGACCCGGATCGCATGGAAGCTCTCCATGAAGAGCTCGGTCGCCGTGTGGTTGATCTGCCGAATGGCGGAGCGCAGGTCGTCCCGGGCCTCGACGAGGTCGTCCCGTTGCCGGACGAGGAACTCCAGCCGTTCGCTTTCCTCCGCGTGTTCTTCGACCGCCAGCATGTTGACCGGCCCGAGGCGTTCCAGCTTGCCGATGATCTCGGAAAGCTCGGCCCGGAGATCGTCCGCCGGCTCATCCACTGGATCCGCTTCTTCGAGAAGGATTTCCAGGGGTCGATTCCATTCCGTCTCCAACCGCTCCCGGATCCGGGCCACCTTGTTCTCGATGTCCTGGCGCTCCAGCTCGAGCCGGTGCCGGCGGTCCACCGCTTCCCGTTCCGCTGTCCGTATCTCCCTCACCCGGCGTTCGGCGCCACTCACTTCTTCCGTGGCCTCCTGGAGGGCCTGATCCCGCGCCGTGAGGGTCGCCTGGACCTCGTCCCGGACGACGAACAACTCCTGGATTCGGTCTTGCCCCTCCATGAGGGTCGCCGCCGCAGCGGCCAATTCCTCCTCCAGCCCGGCGCGTTCTTGGTCCAGGTGCTCCAACCGGGCGGCCGCATCGGACCGCCGTCGGACCAGATCGTCCAGGCGATGGGTGATCCGCTCCAGCTCGTGCTCGGCACGAGCCACCTGAATCGCGAGCTCCGACTCGGCCTGGCGAGCCTCTTCCCACTCGGCGTCGACGGTAGCCAGGGCCGTGCGGGCCGCGTTCAGCGCTGCCTGAAGGTCCCCCTCTCTGTCGATGAGGGCAGCCCGTTCGGCCTCGGCCTGCTTTCCGCGCTCAACCGCCCGGTCACGAGCGGCGCGGGTACCCTGAAGCTGCCGGGCCAATTCTTCCTGATGACGGTCCAGTCGATCCCGTTCGTCGCTCCTGGCCAGGGCCTCGGCCTCGGCGGCCCGGGCGTCGTCCTTCGCCTTGAGGAGCCCCCCACCAAGAGCCTCTACCCGGCCCTCCAGATCGCTGCGCTCCTTGTCGAGGATCGCGACGGCCTCGCGTGCCTGGTCCAGGTCGGCGACGGCCGTCGTGACGGACCGCCTGAGGCGGGACTGCCGCTCCTTGACCTCCAGGATGCCCTCGCCCCCATGTTGGGCCAACACGTGGACCGCCCCGTGGCGGTCCACCCAGGCGCCGTCCTGGGCCGTGTGGGGCGAGGACGGCAACCCCCCTGTGTCGCCTTCGATCTGGAGATCGCCCAACAAAGCGCGGGCCCAGGGAGCACCCGGCCCCGTGGCCGTGATCCCGCGAGGCAGGGTGTCGGCGTCGCTCGGAACCGCATCGAGAGGAAGCAACACGAGGGGCCCCGGTTCCAACTGGCTCCCATGCCATTTCAGGATCTGCCCCACCGCGTCCCGGTCCTTCACGACGAGACCCTCTCCGAGGGCCCCGAGTACCCGGTCCACAAGTCGAGCGTGCCCTGGCTCCACCTCGATGGCGTCGACGAGCTTGCCCAGGACCAGGGTCGGGAAGGCCCGGAGCACCGCCTCCACGGTTTCCGCTCCCGCAGCGGCGGATCTCACCGCCCGTTCGACCTCGGCCTGCTCCGCCTCCAGAGCCGACAGGGCGCGCCCGGCCTCCGATTCCCGTTCCCGCGCGGCCTCGAGGGCGTCCCGGACTTCCATCAACCGGCCGCGGGCGCCGGCCAGGGCCGCCTGGGCGGCGACCACGGCCCGCTCGTGTTCCGTGCGGCGGTCGGAGAACAAGTCGCCCTGTGCCTTCAGGTCGGCGATGGTGCCGGCTCCCGAGGCCACCTCCCGCTCGAGGCGCTCATGTCGTCGGTCCAACTCCTCAATCTGGGCCTGGGCTCCTTCATGATCCCCCTCGAGTTGTGCAATGCGCTTGAGGGTACCGCGGCTCTGCTCCTCGAGGGCCACAGAGGCGTCCCGGGCCTCGGACAACCGGCCCCGGACCTCGGCCGTGACCTGCTCACGTTCGGCAAGGCGAGCACGCAGCCCGTCCACCTCCTGCCGACGTAGCTCGGCCTCGCCCGACAGGCGCTCGTGCTCCGCTTCCACCTCCTCCGTCCGGTTGCGGAGTCCGGCCTTTTCCTCGGAAATCTGGGCCGTCCGGCGGTCCCCGTATGCGATCCGCTCCGTCGCAACCGCAACTGCCTTCTCCCGTTGAGCCAGGTCCGTGCGGACCTCGTCCAGGCGGCCCGCAACCTCGACGCGTGCACGCTGGGCCTCCAGATGGCGGATCTTGACCTCCTCGAGCTCCGTCTCCGCGGCGCGAAGCTGGGCGGTGACCCCTTCTCCGGTCTGGGTATCGCCTTCGAGGGACTTCCTCACCTCCGACAGGCGCCGTCCCAGCTCCTCCAGATCGTTCCGGACGACCTGGACCTCGACGGCAAGACGCCGGCCCCGCAGCTCCTCATAGCGTTGGGCCTTCCCCTTCTGCCGGGCGAGGGAGCGGACCTTGGTGTTCACCTCGGAGATGACGTCTTCGAGACGCTGGAGGTCCACCTCGGCCGTTTCCAGCCGCCGGAGGGCCGCTTTTCTCCGGTCTTTGTACTTCCCGATGCCTGCGGCCTCTTCGAACATCGACCGCCGCTCGTCGGCCCGGTCCGAGAGGATCGCGTCGATCATCCGGTTCTCGATCACGGAATAGGCGTTGGCGCCCAGGCCCGTGTCCCTGCAGAGATCGACAACGTCCCGCAGGCGGCATGTAGCCCGATTCAGCTGGTAGTCGCTGCCCCCGTCGCGATAGACCACCCTGCCGATTTCAACCTCTTCGAAGGGGACCGGCAGCGCTCCGTCCTCATTGGACACCACCATGGCCACCGAACCTCGATTGACGGGCCGCCGAGCAACCGAGCCCTGGAAGATGGCCTCTTCCATCTTGGCGCCGCGGATGGCGGTGGGACGCTGCTCCCCCAGCACCCACCGGATCGCGTCGCTGATGTTCGATTTTCCGCAACCGTTGGGGCCGACGATGGCGGTGATGCCATCGTGGAAATCGATCTGGGTGTCGTCGGCGAAGGACTTGAACCCGTGAAGGCGCAGGGCTTTCAGCTTCATATGGAGGCCTGTCTGAGTCGTAGCTCTCCCGGCGACGAACCGTC
>JAHEKK010000318.1 GCA_024638395.1 Gemmatimonadota bacterium
CTCGGGCTGTGGCTCCGGCAACCACGAATCTTCGGCTTCACCCGGAGCCGTGGCGGCCTCGAACGAGATTTCGTCGAGCTCCAAGAGGGGCGTGAGCATTTCCCCTTCCGCGGCGGGTGACGGTGGCGTCTCGGCCGGCTCGTGTTTCGCTTCCGGCTCCAGGGAATGTGCGGCGGCTTTGCCTGTGCGCTGGGACGCGATCCCGCGGGCCGCCGGGCCACGATCGAGCGCCATCTGCTTTACAACACCGGCCGGCTCGCGACGTATGTATTCATCGGGGCTTTGGCCGGCACCCTGGGCCAGGCCCTGGCGGGTCATGGATTGCCTGGTTCGATAGCCGCCGGCCAGCGTATTCTCGCCGTTGCGTCGGGCGTTCTGATGATCGTGATGGCGTTGCAGTTTTTTGGATATTTGCAGCGCGTTCACAGTTTCGTCGTGGGCTTCGGCGGCAACACGCTGACGGTGTCACTGCGCAATCTGATCGCCGCGCCCGGCCGCAGCGCACCACTGGCGCTGGGTGTCTTCAACGGATGGCTTCCCTGTCCCCTGGTCTACGCCTTCGCTGCGCAGGCCGCGGCCACGGCCGGCGACACCCCTGCCCGCCCGGACAGGAAGAGGACAACCGGTACCTCCGCCGGCCTCAACCCCCACTGGGAAATCACGACCGCCTCCCGGGGGGCCACGTTGAAATACTCCGCTGCCCCCCTGAGGAAGTCGCCCTCAGGGTGCTGCCCCCCTCCTCGATCCTGGCCGAAAACCCCCGGACTCGCCACCAGGAAAAGAAGTGGGAAGAGCCGAAGAGTTTTCCTCTTCCAGTCCATGCTGTCGCTCCTAGGATGGCTCCTCACGAAGTCGACCCAACCGGTCGAGAACTCAGAGAGTAGCGGAGATCCAGTTGGATCACGCCGGTCCCGGAAAGACCCGTCCGACGGGCAATCTCGGGGTGAAACGGCTCCCTCGCCAGGGATGCAACCGACGTGCCCGAATCTGGCATCCTCGACCAACCATCGTATGCCATACTGGCAGCAGCCCGAGGAGGACGACCCTGGCACACCTCTTGAGTGTACAAAGGTTGACGGGTCGCACCCCTGTGAGGAAGGCGAGGGCAGGACAATGAGGGAGCCAGGAGCCAACAGCCGAGGAAGTGGGCGGGACGCCGCTTCCGGTGCTGCCGGAAGTCCGCGCTCCGAAGAGGATGGGCGGGACGGCCTGATCTTCGATGTCTCGGAAATGGGACAGATGAACGTCGGCGATCTCGCGATCCTCCTCACGGCGAGCCGGATTGCGCGAGAAGAGAACGTGGACGTGTGGGTGACGGGACTGCCTGGACAGAGTTGGCGGGTCCTTCATGCCCTGGGTCTCGGGGACGAGTTCAAGCAGTTCCCGGACGAGGACGACGAAAACTCGGCATAGACAGCGGGCTGCTTCAAGATGCCCGCAAGGCCCCCCTTCGCGTCGTCGAGGGGGGGCCTTCTTCTTCGTGGGTCAGGGCCGGCGGCCTGCGACGACGACGGCCAAGCTACGTCCCAGGGCGGGGAGGCTCATTTGAGGGTCATCAGATAGGCCCGGATTTCCTCTTCCGAGATGGGCGCTCTGGCCACCACCCACCGGTCCTCCTTGCGGACCACCACCTGATTCCACCCTGGTGGTAGCGCCGCCGCCTGGATCTGGGCGCTGATGGACGGCAGGGTCTCGGAGGCGGCTCTGGCCTCCTCCCTGCCCAAAAGCTCTCCGGACTGGGAGAACAGACCCACGTAGCGGAGGGAAAGAGTGTCCCCGGTAGGGAGCCGATGGAGGACCTCCAGCCCTGACAGCGCGCCTTCCTCGTTCAATCCGACCCCGATCACCTCCAGGCCCGGCAGCGCCAGCGAATGGAGCTCGTGGTCGGCGAAGGCGGCCGGAGAAGGCGACAAGGCGTCCACGGACTTTCTCTGCACGTCGAGGCCTGCACCGGCGTCCCGGTCCTCCGGGACCCGGGCATCCTCCCGTAACGCGCTCTCGGCGGCCGGAGCGGCGCCTTCGGCCGGGGGAAGCGGCAGATCGGCCGGGGTCGTGGATGCGTCCCTGGCCGCCTCATCCGCCAATCCAACGACCTGAGCACCCTCCTCGAACCGTTCCAGCTCAGCGGCGCGTTCACCCGTCTGACCTGTCACAACCACGGCCGTAGACTCCGCCCCTCCGGCCGTACCCCCTGCCGCCTGATCCTGGGCAACCAGGTCTTCTTCCTGTGCCTCCGCCGTAGCAGGGGCTTCACGAAGACGCGACTGCTGCCTGAAGCTCTCCGGTTCGGGCGCGGCGATCTCGTTCCGGTCTGCCCGGGCGAAGGGCGCCTCACCACTGGAACCCTGGCCCACGAACCACCCAACGCCCAGAGCCAGAACCACGGTCGCGGCCCACCCCAGGCCAACGATGGGCGGAAGGCCGATCCACCGCTGCCGGGTGTGGTCCTCTGACGGCCCACCCACGGCTGCGGCCCGCTCCTGCAACTCCTGGAACGAGGGCAGGTCGCCGGGGTCGGGTGAAGCCAAGGCCAGGATGTCCGTGGCCGCGGCCCGGGTAGCCCTGGCCTCCCGGACTCGTTCGGCAAGGGAGGCATCGTCGCGGAGCCGCTCTTCGATCTCGTCCACGAGCTCGGGGCCTAGGACGTCATAGGCCCCATCTACGTATGCTTCGATATGGGCGTCATCGATGTGCGACATCTTCGCCCTCCTTCTCCTTGTACGCGGCCACCAACCGTTTTCTGGCCCGGGATAGGGTCGTGCCGACCGCCCCTTTCGCCAGTCCGGTCTGTGCCGCGATCTCGTCGTAGCTCAGGCCTGCATCCCAGAGCAACAGGGCATCCCGATCGCGATCGCTCAACTCATCGAGGGCCACCTGAACCCGGTTCCTCTCCTCCACCCCCACGGTGGGCACCTCCTCAACCTCCGAAGACTCGGCCTTGATAAGGGCGAGGTGTTTGCGACGCCTGATCACCGTCCTGGCCTCGTCACGGGCCAGGTTGGCCGCGGTCACGAACACCCAGGCCCGGGCCTTCTCGGGCCGATGCCGCAGCGCCCGGACGAAGACCTCCTGAGCAAGATCCCGCGCCCGTTCCTCATCCCATACCTTGCGGTAGAGGAAACGCACCAGGTCCTCGTAGGTGTCCCTGTATAGTTGATCCCAATCGATGCTCATCGTCTCCGCGCCGTGGTGTGCCGCCCTTCATACACCGGTTGGCGCTCAGGGGCCCCATGGGGTCCTCGAACAAGAAGACGTGGCAAGCCTCCCGACTTGCACACCCCGGAAGGCGGCCCCCCCAACGGGCTCACCTGGGCCGGTTCTCCTTTCGATGCACGAACCTCAGTCCGGACCAATCATCGTCCACAGCGCAGATCTTGTTGTCCACGAGACCCGTGGCGAGGCCGGCGGCGCGGACATCCGCCTCGATGATATCCGAGGCCAGCGGTGAGGCACGCTTGGGCCAAGCGATCCAGAGCCCCCCAGCCCATGTAATGTAGTCCAGGAGGCGGGCGACCAGACCATCGAGGGCCGCCAGGTCAGGGGCAAAGGCCACGATGACGTCATAGGCGCGGCGCTCGATGGGCTCGGCGTCCACCACGACGGCCATCGGCAGATCGAGGCCCTCCACGAATCCGGCGGGAGCGTCCCACGTCGTGACCCGAGCCCCGTCCTTGATCCCCAGCTTCTTCGGAAGGGGAGTTCCCGAATATCCCGCCATCGCTCCTCCGCGCTCCGGCCCTTGGTTTATCTTTTTTGCGCTCCCTGGGCCCGTCCGACGCCGCGCCCGAAGAATCGCACCCTCCTCAGCGTGCCCGAGTATGGAATGGATGACCAGTCCCGAGGCGTGGATTTCCCTGGCCACGCTCACGGTCCTGGAGATCGTCCTCGGCATCGACAATATCGTCTTCTTGTCGATCCTTGCCGACCGATTGCCTCTCAAGCAGCAGAATGCGGCCCGTCAGATCGGACTGATCCTGGCCATGGCCAGCCGGATTCTACTGCTCCTCTCCATCTCGTTCATCATGCGACTGACCGAGCCCTTCGTGGCGCTATTCGGTCATCCGCTCTCCGGGCGCGATCTGATTCTGGTTGGTGGGGGTCTCTTCCTGCTGACGAAGTCGACGAGGGAAATCCACCACCGCCTCGAGGGGGACGAGCACGGATCGGCCGAGGTACGGCAGGCGAGCTTCATGAACGTCATCGTCCAGATCGCGTTGCTGGACATGGTGTTTTCCCTCGACTCCGTGATCACGGCCGTGGGTATCGCGGACGAACTACCGGTCATGATCATCGCGATCGTCGTAGCGGTCCTGGTGATGATGGTTTCGGCGAACGCCGTCTCGGATTTCGTAACCAAACACCCCACCGTGAAGATGCTGGCCCTGAGTTTTCTGCTCCTCATCGGGATGACGCTCATCGCCGAGGGCTTGGGACAACACATCCCCAAGGGCTACATCTACTTCGCCATGGGATTCTCGCTCTTCGTGGAGTTCCTGAATCTCAGGGTCCGGTCCAGCCCCAAGGGGCCGATCCGACTCCGTCGCCCGCCGTCGGCTCCCTTCGTCAAGGAGGAGCAGCCCGCCCCGGCTCCCGCCCCACCGCCCGGATCCGGGGGCTGAGGGCGCCCCCAGCGGAGCTCGAATCAGTGCTCGAGCGTGGCTTCGTCCAGTCCTTCTACGACATCGAGACGGATGTACATGCCCACCGCAGCATGACCGGGGACGAAGCACACCACGGCGAACCGCCGCGACCACCTCCGCCGCGTCGGCGCGTTTCAAGCGGCGTACCTGCCGCATGCCCAGGCGGAGGGCTGGCAGGCCACCGGGCACACGCT
>JAHEKK010000319.1 GCA_024638395.1 Gemmatimonadota bacterium
CCGGTCGCTCACGAACAGGATGAGGCTTCCGTCTGGCGAGTACACCGGCTGGAGATCAAGGGCCGGACCACGGGTCAAGCGTTGGGCTGCGCCCCCTGTGCGAGGGACCGTGTAGAGATCTCCCAGGAGATCGAACAGGAGTGTCTCTCCGTCGGGAGAGATGTCCACGTTCATCTGTGTGCCCTGACTCGTCTCGAACGAGATCATCCGCGTCGGGGTGATGCAGAGACTGTCGCAGTCTGCTTCTCCGCCGGACCGGCCCGGTTCCTGGGCCCCGGCTCCTGCGACGGCGACCACGAGGCACAGCCCGGCGATGGTCAGATGACGAGAGCGGATCATGAAACAGCTCCTTCGGGGTGAGGGGAGCCCCGCGCGCCCCGCGTTGGGTATGGCTCGACCGGGATCTCAAAAGGGGGCGACGGCGTTATGGTAGGCAAGCCACCCCTGCGGAGACCCCCTCTCGATGTTCTTCCGGAAGAAGCAAAGCAACCCCTCCCTCGTCGTCCACATGGGAGACGAGGACTTCGAATCGAAGATCGCGGCCACCGAAGGCGTGGCCGTGGTCGACTTCTGGGCGCCCTGGTGCGGACCCTGTCGGATGATGGGCCCCATTCTCGACGATGTCGCCACCGACTATGCGGACCGCGGCGTCACCGTCGCGAAGGTGAACACGGACGAGGCGCCCATCACCGCGGAGCGCTTCGGTATCCGGTCGATCCCGACGCTGGTGTTCTTCAGGTCCGGGGAGCCGTTGTTCGAGATGGTCGGCCTGGTGCCGCAGCCGGTCCTCCAACGGGAGATCGACGCCCTCTTGGAGACGGCCGGCCAGACCGCCGAGATGATGAAGGAAGAGGAGTGAATCGGTCTCGCGCCCCTCGTCACCGACGGGCTTTCGTAAAGGTCGGTCCTCCCAGGGTCATCTGGGTTCCCCTGCTTGGCGTCGGGCGTTGAGGGAAGCCCTGAGGGAGCTTCGGCACCTCGGATTCTGGATCGCGTTCTTCCGGCTGCACCTGGGTCTGTTTCTCTTCGGGGCCGCGGTGGCGGTCATGCTGGAGGCCAGGATCGGCGTCGACCCCTGGTCCACGCTCCACGAGGGACTGAGCCTGCGGACCGGACTGTCTTTCGGCCGGATCTCGCAAATCATCGGAGCGGGCTTGATCGCCTGGAGCTGGTGGGCGTTTCGTGTTCAGCCGGGGCTGGGAACGGTATTCAACATGCTCTTGGTGGGGCCTTGGGTCGACTTGTTGAGGGTACAGACGCTGGTGCCCTGGATGGCCGGGGGTATAGCGGGCGTGTTGCAGTTCCTCGTGGGAATCCTCCTCCTCGGCCTGGCAACCGCCGTCTACCTCGGCGCCCGGCTGGGGGCGGGGCCCCGGGATGGCTTCGTCATGGGCCTCTCCAGGAGGGTGGAAAAGAGCCTCCGGAAGACCCGCATCGGAGTCGAGGTGGTCGTGTTGGCCCTGGGAGCCGTCCTTGGCGGACCCATCGGACTGGGCACGGTACTCTTCGCCCTGTTGATGGGGCCTACGATGCAGTCGTCGTTGAAGCTCTTCCTGGTGCCCCACGATCCCTCGCCGCTCCGCGCCAGCGATCGGTCGAGACACGCGTCCCGTTCCTCAGGTGAGGCCCTGCCGGTGCCTCCGGGAGAATCCGGCTAGCCCCCTGCTGGGGTGTCCGTCAGCGCCGCGATGATGCCCGGCACCGCGGACCGGGCCAGATCAACCAGCTCTTCAGCGGTACGGTTCTGCACCGGGTGGTCGACCCAGACCACGGCAGCCTCGAAGCCCAGGGAGTGGGTCTGGGCTGCGGCGGCGTCCCGGAACTCGGTGGTGGCCACCAGGCACCCGGGGATACCCTTTTCTTCCAGCCTCTTGATGTCATGCAGACCGCATGATGTGCACGACCCTCAATCCGCCAGCGCCACCACGGCGACGTCCGCGTCACCCGCGACGCGGTGGATGACTTCGTCGGGGGCAGGCTTCGCGTTGGTTGGCTTGGCCACTCTGAGGACGTCGAGGCCCCTGGCTCGGAGCTCCTTCTCGACGGTATCCAGGAACTCGTCGCTCCGGATCTTGCCGATATCCAACAGGGCTATGGTCCGGCCCTCGAGGGACGGTGGAGGGCGGAGGCGTGGACGAACGATCGGATCCAGCTCCGATGTGGGGTCGTGGAGGACCCACGTAGGTGACGTCATGGAATGATCTCTTTGGTGATGGGAAAGGAATCTTCCTTGGCCCGGCCCCCAGGCCAGCCGGCCAGGACGGCGGAATACAGACCCGCCTGACCGCCCGCCCGAACCAGGAGCAGTCCGTCGGGATGGAACTTTGGCACGAGCTCGTCGCGACGAGACTCCGCCACGCCTTCTCCGACACCCCCCGCGCCGCGGACGACCTCGGCGCCTGGACGGGTGCAGGCATCGTGGAGAGCGGCGGTAATCCGGCGCCGGTCCCAGCCGGCCTCCTTGAAGATGTGGTAGTGCTCGGGCGAGAGGACCAGGATCGCGTTGCCCCACTCGCAGATTTTGGGGTGACAGACCGTGATCAGGGCGGAGGCCAGGGAGCGAACCAGGGCGTCCGGCGTTCGAGATCCCTGATCCATGACGCCCAGCACGCCATCGCCCTGAAAGAGGGTCACCGCATCACGACCGGGTGGGATGCCTCGCCAGGTCGCCAGTGTCTCCCAGTCCGGATCCGTCTCGTCCTCGGCAAAACAGAACGTGAATTTCCCGGGGCTTCCCAGCGTGGCCCGGTCGATCCCGCCCGGCCGGCCGCCCCCCACGTTTCGTACGACCAGATTCACGGCCCTTCCGATGGTGGCGTTGGCCCGGTTTCCCTGCCCGAGGGCGTTCACTCCCCAGTTCATACCGATCCGGCCGGCGATGGGCCCGTTGACCACGATGACAGGGCTCGAAAAGCATGTGCTGCAGGTGAGACCGTGGAGGGTGAAGTTGGGCTCGAGGGCAGCCTCCAGAGCCGCCAATACCACGGGCATGTACTCCGGCTTGCAGCCGGCCAGGACCGCGTTGATCGCGACTTTCTCCACCGTGCAAGGAACGAGGTCGGGGGGCATCAGGCCCACGACCTCTTGCGGTTCCCTCCGGGTGCCCGTGAGCATGCGGAGAATGCGCTCCGGGGTGGGCGGCACGACCGGCAGGCCATCCGACCACCCGCGATCGAAGGCGACCTCGACGGGATCCCGGGGTTCCGCCACGTCGATGGCCCGGCTTCTGAGCCCCGAGTCGCCGAAGCGGGCCATGAGGATCTCGGACATGCCCGGAGCTACGGAGTTGGATCCGCATCCGGGCTTCCAGGGACCAAGGTCCGGGCCGAGCTCCTCCAACCCGGTAAGGCTCTCCCATTCGGCTCGGACCCAGCCGACGACCCGACCCGTCTCCGAGGTCCCCTCCCATCTCACGACCGTCGGCACCGTGTCGATCGCCAGGCGGAACGAGCGCTCGAGGTCACGATCGTCCCGCAGCTGTTCGACGCCGGCAAGAAACGCCTGGTCGTCCTGGTAGTGCACGACGACATCGAGGCCGGCTGCCTGCATCCGAGCCAGGACGGGTACCACGGCTTCGCACGTGGGGCAGTCACTCTTGACCACCACCTCGAACCGGGTCCCCGGTCCAGGGGCCGTGGTCAAGGTCGGACCTGGACGCCGGCGGGGCGTCCGTCGAGGGCCCAGGACGGATCGATGGGGACGCCCATGTGGACCAGCGCCGTGACGGCCACGTCCACCACTGCGACCGTGTCCCCCAGGGCCGTCACCGATGCGCCGCTCGCCAGATAGAAGATCGTCCGCTCTTCGGGTGTGTCACCTCCGTGGCCACCGTCGGCCAGCCGGCCGTGGTCGGTGGAAACGAGGATGAGCCAATGCTCATCGCCCACGGTGGGCCGCGACCGGAGGGCCTCCATCAGCCTGCCCACCTGCCGGTCCGCCCGCTCCAGGGCTTCGACGTATTCGGGTCCGATAGACCCGGACCCGTGGCTCACTTCGTCGGGATTCCCCAGGTAGACGAAGCTCACGTCCGGATCTTCCCCGGCCAGAGTCCGCACGGCGTCGTCCACCAGCATGGAGTCGGCTGCGGCCCACCCCACTTGGTATCCGTCGACCACGAACTTCCGGTCCACCGCGTCTGAAATCACGGGCCCGTTGTGGTCCTCGGTCACCAGGGGAAGCCAGTCGGCCGCCGCATACGTGACGAGCTCCGGCTGGAGGGATTCGAACCGGGTGAGAACATCGGGGAAGCGGTCGTAGGCCTTTCCGTGAAACTCGTTGTCCGTCACTCCATGTTTGTCGGGCCAGACTCCGGTCAGGAAGGAAGACCATCCTGGGCCGCTGACCGATGGGAAGCTCGTGCGGGCCGAGGGCGTGAAGACACCGCTCTGAGCCAGACGGTCCAGGTTTGGCGTCTCCGCCGACGAGAGAATATCGGGACGGACGCCGTCGATGCCGATCATCAGCACTTTCGGCGCCGGCTCCCCCGCTGTTCCGCATGCGAAGCCCGCCAGCAGGGCAGAGGCGAATCCCAGGCGATGGCCCCCTCCGAGGAGGCTCACGGCCGCCCTGCGGATTCCTCCATTGTGACCCGGGGCGAGTCGGGGCGCAGGTGCTTGTCGAACCATCTCAGAATGATGGGCGACACCTCCATCAGGAGCTTGGGCTCCTGCGGGCCGTGGGGGGTTCGAGGTAGGATCACCATTTCGGTGGGGACTCCGAGTCTGCCCAACGCCCGGTAGAACTCCTGGCCCTGGGTGAAAGGCACGCGGAGGTCGTTCTCTCCATGGATCACCTGCGGGGGGGTCTTCACGTTGGCAATACGG
>JAHEKK010000320.1 GCA_024638395.1 Gemmatimonadota bacterium
GCTTCCAGGACGCCTGGGCACCGATCCACATCCCCTCGATCGGGTCCTGGTGGAAGTCCCGGAACTCGTCCATCGTGTCGGCCACCTCCGTCGGGATGACCCACTGTTCCTTCGGCCCGCCCACGATCAGCGCGGCCTTCACCTCGTCGGCCTGGAGGGGGCGGTTCTCCTCGAGGGCCCGGTTGAGGACGTGGTCCTCGACCGTGAGGCCCATGTAGAAGTGCTTCCCCTGTTCCGGCTGCCAGACGCGGTGCGTCTCCGGGATGAGGTCCTCCCAGGTCGTGTAGTCGCGGCCCAGCAGCTCCTTCGTCCGCGAGATCCTGGCCTGGATGTTCTTGAAGATCATCCCCGCTTCCCGGGCACCAGGGAGGTTGTTCGTCAGGAGGTGCGTCAGGAAGTCGAACCACTCCGGGTGCTGGAAGCCCGTCATGTCGTTGTCGTTGGCGTACTCCTCCGAGAGGGCCACGATGAGGTTGTCGTAGCGGCCGCCGATGCTTTGGAGCTCGCCGTCGAAGGCAAGCCGGGCGAGGGTGTTGTTCCCGAACGCGATGCGCCCCCGGAACTTCGCCAGCGGATCCTCGCCCGTCTCCAGCATGATGGCCTCGATGGCCCGTGCGTTGGCGTCGTTCGCCGCCTGCTTCAGCTCCCCCTTGATGTCGTGAAGGTCCTTGATGCGCTCCAGCGTCTCCTTCCGCGCCAGGAGCGTCAGCGCCTGGGAGGTCCACTCCCATTCGGCCTCGTAGTACTGCGTGTTGAAGTCCGTGCCCCCGACGCGGGCCTTCTGGAAGCCCTTGCGCCGGATCCGCACGTCCTTCGGGGACAGCCCCGCCCCCTGGAAGCTCCGGGCCTGGAAGTACTTCATCACCTGACGGTGGTAGTAGCGCGAGTCGGCCAGGACGCCGGGGTCCAGGAGATCGTTGTTGACGAGGCGCTTCGTGAGCGCACCCGCCCACGCCTGTCGTCGATCGAGGGCATCCCGGATCGTCTGGCTGGCCTCCACGATCTCCATGACCCGGTCCAGGTCCTCGTGGATGAGGTCGATCGCTTCGGCCGGCGTCGCCTCCTCGCCCACCACCTCCGCGATGATGTTCCCGTAGAACGGCACCGCCTCGAGCTTCCCGTCGTAGAGGTTCTCCTCGATGTCCTTCACGATGTCCGGCAGGGCCAGCGCCCGCGTGAACACGTCCAGCTCGCGGGCGTCCAGCTCCCCGATGATGCGGCCGATCTCGTCGGCCGAGACGGTCTTCGCCCAGGAGGGGTGCGCCTTCTCCAGACGGAAGATGTCGGCCGTGAGCGCACCCACGTCGGTCTTCCTGCTGATCTTCGTGAACTGGTTGCCGGGGATGAAGCCACTGGCCGTCTCCAGCGCCTGACGGGCCTTCTCCCGGAACGGAGTCCGCGGCAGACCCTGGTTCGCCTTCCACCGCGCGTCCACTTCCTCCCATTTCGATTGGAATAGCGCGGGCTCCTCCGGGCGCTTCTTCGGCCATAGCAGATCGAAGCTGAAGCTGTGCCGATAGTCCTCGTCCCCCGGCTTCGGCGCATCCGGGGGCGGCTTGGCGAGCTGCTCCTCACCGTCGAGGGGCTGCCCAGGCTGCTCCGGCGTCGGCCGGTTCGTCTTGTTGATCTCGTCGTTGATGCGCTTTTGCCGCTCCAGGAGGTCCTCCAGTTGGGACCCCTTGTCGAACGGGCGGGCAGCAAGCTCCTCGGCCTTCCGTAGCTCGCTCTGGGACCGCTCCACCCACCGTGCGTTCGTCTCGGCGGTGCGCTCGATCGAGCGAGGGAGCCCCTCCATGCTCTGGATCAGCCCTTGGGGCGTGGTGGCGAGGTTCAACTCGCTGTGGTAGCGGCCTCGGCCCTTGATGGCGAGGCGGATCAGCCCCTGTGTGCCGGATCGGCCGCCGGTCCCGATCTCGAAGCGGAAGCCAGCGAACTGGCCCACGGGCTCGTAGATCATGTCCTCGCCCTTGTCCGGCCGGTTCCACCGATCGCGGTGGAGCTGCGACACGCGCCCCGCCAAAGCGGCGGCGGCATCCTTTCGCTGCGTGTAGGTCTGGCCGTCCAGCTCCAGGACGAAGGCGTCGCCCTTCGTGGGCACAACTTGGCGACCGTCCTCGACCGCGTCGTTCAGGCGCTCCTGGGCGCTCTCGATCTCCCCCGGCAGCATGGCGGCCTCTTTGCGGGCCCGTATGACGGTGTCGAGGTGGATCTGCTTCAACCGCTGTAGGCGGGCCACGTCCTGGTCGATGCCCGTCTTCTCCAGGACGAGGGGGTTGCCGCTCGCCAGAGCCTTCACCTCGGCCGGGGAGAGCGTCGAGGAGTCCACGTCCTCGATCGTGCGAACGGTGGGATCCCCCTTCATGAACTGCTTGATGAAGCCGTCCTTCCGCTCCAGGGCCTGCCACATGTATCCGTCGAAGGTGCCCTCAGTGATGTAGTGGAAGATGGCGATCTCGTCGTTCTGGTTGCCCTGACGGATGCCGCGCCCGTTCCGCTGGTCGATGTCGGACGGGCGCCACGGGGCGTCGATGTGGTGCTGGGCGACAAGGCGGGTCTGGACGTTGGTACCGACGCCCATCTTGTCCGTCGAGCCCATGAGTACCCGGATCTTTCCGGCCCTGGCGGCGCGGAACATCTTGAACTTCTCAAGCCCCGACTTCGCTTCGTGGATGAAGCGGATCTCCTCGCGGGGGACACCCCGCTCGACCAGCGTGTCCCGGATGAGGTTGTACACATCGAAGGTCTTCTCTGGGCCTGGGGTGCCCAGGTCGAGAAACACCAACTGAACGCCCTTCGATCGAGCCGTCTGTTCGTGCCAAGCGCCGATCTTGTCGATCGCTTTCGCCACCTTCCCCTCGGGGTTGTACTCACCCCCCTCAAAGACGAGGCGCATGTCGAGGGCAGCCTTCCGGCCGTCCCCCGACACCTTGAGCATGTTGTCCTCCTCGGGACTCACCTTCCCGCCGCGAATCGCGTCGACGCGGTGGTCCAGGGCCTGGATGTAGGCGATCTGCTGCTCCGAGGGCTGGGCGATGATGGCCTGCTGCTTGCCGCCCTGCACCTCCGGGAGCTTGAGATAGGGAACGTCCTCCTGGAGGACCACGTCCCACGCCTGCCTCGTCCACATGGCCAGGTCGGCCACGTTGACGAACTTCGAGAAGCGGGTCTTCGTCCGGTACTTCTGCCCCGTCACGTCGAGCTCCACCGACGTAACGTCCTCCGCGAAGCCGGCCGCCCAGGAGTCGAAGGAGAACATGTTGCGCTCGCGCAGGCCCTTCTCCTGGAGGAACCGCTGCATCACGTAGACCTCGGCCAGCGTGTTCGTGACCGGGGTGCCCGTGGCGAAGACGATTCCGCGGCCGGGGTTGATCCGCTCGAGGTACCGGGTCTTCAGGTAGAGGTCGAGGGCGCGGCCGGAGTCCCCGCTCCCGCCCACGTTCTGCTTCTTCGTCGGGAAGCTGAGGCGCTTGAATGCATGGGCCTCGTCGACGAAGGCCATGTCGATGCCAAGCTCCTCGAACGTGACCGCGTCGTCCTTCACGCCCACATCGAGCAGTCGACTCATGCGCGTCTCCAGGCGCTTGATGGCCTTCTCGATCTGCTTGACGGTGCGGTTGTCGGCCTTGCCGTCACGGGCCTCCTCCAGGACGAGTCGGAACTCTGCGAGCTGCTCCTCCAGGAACGACCGCTCCAGGTCGGGCGACACGGGGATCGTGCCGAACTGAGAGTGGGTCATCACGACGGCGTCCCACTGGCCCGTGGCGATGCGGGCCATGAATTGCCGGCGGTTCTTGGCCTGGAACTCCTTTTCCCGCGTGATGAGGATCTTCGCGGCGGGGTATGCCTGGAGAAACTCGCGGGAGAACTGCTCCAGCATGTGGTTGGGCACGACGTAGAGAGGCTTCTGCGCGAGGCCGATGCGCTTCGCCTCCATGCCGGCCGCGACCATGGTGAACGTCTTCCCGGAGCCCACGACGTGGGCGAGCATCGTGTTCCCGGTCGACAGGATGCGCCACACGGCCGCTTTCTGGTGCGGCCGAAGATCGAACTCCGTGCCGTGGAGGTTCTTCGTCATCCCCGGTAGGCGTAGGTGCGAGCCGTCGAACTTCCGGGAGACGAGGTTGTTGTAGTTGTCGTTGTAGAACCGTGCGAGGCGCTCCGCACGCTCGGCGTCCTGCCAGATCCATGAGGTGAAGGCGTCCTTCATGAGCTGCTGTTTCGCCTGGGCGTCGAGGGTGCCCTCTACGTCCTTCACCGTCTTTCCGTCGGAGTCCTTCGTGGTGATGGTGATGGCCTGCCCGTTGAGCGTCGCCTCGAGGATCTGCGCGCCCGTGCGCTTCTCAGTGCCCCACTCCTCGTTCTTGATCGTCCAGAGGAGGTCCTTCGCGGACACCGTCCACGTCCCCAACAGCGGCACGTAGTCCACGCGCACCGTCTGGGTGGGTCGCGCCTCCATGATCTCCCGGAAGAAGGCGCGGATATCGCTGGTGGGGATCCACGGGGCCCCCAGGCGAGCGTCGATCGCGCTCGGCGGGAGGTCCTCGGGCTGGACCTTCTCCAGGGCCTCGACGTTGTCCTGGAACGAGGGGTCCGTGAGGGCCGAATTGCGAGCAATCCGGAGTTTCCGGCGCACGTCGCCCGACAAGTACTCGTCGGCCGGGACGTAGTTGCCCGTCTCCGCGTCCTGGTAGATCAGCCCCCGCGTCTGGCTGATGATCTGCTCTCGATCGACGCCGGCCAGCTCGGCCATGTAGTCGAGGTCGAGGCGGCCGCGCTCCGCGAGGGACACGGGAATAGCCTCGG
>JAHEKK010000321.1 GCA_024638395.1 Gemmatimonadota bacterium
CCGAGCTCGACACCCCGGAAGACCGCTACGACCTGGCGGCCGACCGGAGAGGGCCGGGGGCCAGGATCCTCTTCCTCGTAGACCGCGTGGCGGACCGCCCCCGGGCTCTGACCGAAATGGAGCACGTGACGTTCCTATCCAAGCCCGTGCTCCGCGAGGAGCTCGGCGCCGCGTTCACGGAGCTCCTTGGGCTGTCCGAAGGACCGCGGAAGCCGACTCAGGCGGCGGCGGAGCTTCCCGATCAGGAGCGGCCTGCAAGGGTGCTGGTGGCTGAGGACGTGGATGACAACCGGCTTCTCATCCAGTTGTTCTTCAAACCCTATCCCCACGAGCTCACCCTGGTGGAGAACGGAGAGCAGGCTCTTGAAGCCTACCTGGCGGATCCGGACTTCGATCTGATCTTCATGGACATCCAGATGCCCGTAATGGACGGCCTGGCGGCAACGCGGGCGATTCGAGGCTTCGAGAACGAGCAGGGACTCCCGCCGGTCCCCATCATCGCCCTCACGGCGCATGCGCTCCGGGAGGAATTCGACAAGAGCCGTCAGGCGGGCTGCGACGCTCATCTGACCAAGCCCATCTCGCAGGACAAGTTGGTGGCTGCGGTCCAGGAGTACCGCCGCCGACGCCCACCCCCCGACGGGGAGAATTGAACGATGACGCAAGCCCTGAATGTCGAGACCCTGATGCGGCGGCAGAGGACGGTCCGCGTCGATCCCGTGCTGGAGTCGCTGGTGCCTCGGTTCCTCAAGAACCGGAGGCGAGATCTCGTCGCCCTGTACGGGGCGCTCGACGACGAGGATTTCGAGGTGATTCAGTCCCTGGGCCACGCCATGAAGGGGACGGCGGGCGCCTACGGATTCGATGCCATCTCCGCACTGGGATCCGAGATCGAGATGTGTGGCAAGGACGGAGACGGAAGAGGGGCTGGGCGATGGATCAGGCTCCTCGACGGCTATCTCGGCAAGGTGAAAGTGTTGTACGAGGCGACCGAATCGTCTTAGACTTTCCGGTTCCGAGGAGAACACGACCCACCCGTCCGTCGTCCAGGGACCATGGCCAAATACAGAAAGCCGGCTGAGACCGAATCACCGAAGCGGCGAGACCCGGTCGAGCAGGAGGACGCCTTCGTCGCGAAGGCCGTCGAGATCACCACCTGGGCGCAGCGGAACCAGCGACTGGCGATCTTCGCCGTCGGCGGACTGGCTCTGGCGGTGGCCGGGTTCCTCTACTACGGGGACTACAAGGACAACCTGAACCAACAGGCCGCGTCCCAACTCGAGCTGATCCAACGTCGGATCGACTCGGGGGACCGGGCCGGGGCGGTGCCGGACCTACAGGTCTACCTCCAGCGCTTCGGGTCGACGGCCATGGCCGGAGAGGCGCGGGTGACCCTCGCTCAGATCACCGCCGAGCTGGGAGACCCCACGGAGGCCGCGATCATCCTGGAGCCGGTTGCCGGGGACGTGGGAGAGCCGATGGGCGCCCAGGCGGCGGCGCTCCTGGCTGCGATCTACGAGGACGAGGGCAACATGGCGGCCGCCGAAGCGCTCTACATGCGGTTGGCGGACCGGGCCGAGCTGTCCTTCCAGGTCCGGGACGCCTTGGCGGACGCTGCGCGTCTGAGGGCCTCCCGAGGCGACGTCGCGGGCGCCATAGCCCTTTATGACCGACTTCTGGGTGAGCTGGACGAGAACGATCCGACCCGGGGGGTGGTGGAGATGCGCCGGGCGGAGCTGTCCGCTTCCTGAGGTTCAGGCGGGTCACATCCACACCTTGCTTCGGCCAGAGGCGAGGCGAGGCTCCATGGGTTCAGCTGACTCCTACGGGGCTTCGCTACCACAGTCCCCGGCAGAGGGCCGTGTAGGAGTCGCCGTGCGCGGGAGAACGCTCGTTTACCATCCGCTACCGCATACAAGGCCCGAGGCATCCTCCGGTATCCCTGATTACTGCGGGTTCTTGAGGTTCATATAATAAATATTATGTAAAGTTGTTCTCCGCATCCCTACGAGGATGTAAGCGTTGGACGGTTCCTCGCCTGCAGCGGTCCCCCGCCGTTCATGACGCCCAGCCTAGCCGGGAAGCATGCTCTTCAGCACGAAGCCGACGTTGGCCGGGCGCTCGGCGAGGCGCCTGACGTACCACGGGAACCAGTGCTTCCCGTAGCTGATCAGGACCCGAATCCCCCGTCCCTCCCGGGCCAAGGTCCGTTGGAGGTCCGTCGCGATCCCGTAGAGCATCTGCACTTCGTATCCGTCCTTCGCCACGCCGGCCCGGTCGGCCCACGAGGCGATTCTACGTACCAAGGCCCCATCGTGGGTGGCCACGCCGAGCCGTAGGCCGGCCTCCAGGGCGTCGGGCTGGAGCATGCGGACGGAGAGATCGTAGAAGGCCTGGTCCACATCCTTCTTGTCGGGGAGCGCCACGTCCGGCGGTTCTGCGTAGGCGCCCTTCACGAGGCGAATGCCCGGACCGAGGGGGATGAGGCTCTCGACGTCCGCCGGCGTCCGGTGGAGATAGGCCTGCAGGCAGATGCCGAAGTTCTCGTGGTTCGCACGGATGGCCCGATACAGGTCCAGGGTGGGATCGACATACCGGGAGTACTCCATGTCGACCCAGACCCAGCTCCCCGCTTCGGCGGCGGCTCGGGTTACCCGGCTGATGTTCTCGAAAGCCACCTCCGCGCCGAGGTCCAGGCCAAGGTGGGTGGGCTTCAGAGAGATCTCGGCGTCGATTCCCTTCTCCTTGATGGCCTCGACCGCTTCCACATAGTGGTCCGCCACCGCTCGGGCTTCGTTCGCATCGGCCACGTTTTCGCCCAGGAAGGTCACCAGGCTCGGGATGCGGTGCTGGGTGAGCAGCTGCTGGGCCTCGCGAAGGGCGTCGACGAGCTCCTCACCCGGCATGAAGCGGCGGACCGCCTTCTTCACGAACCCGAAACTCGGGAGCGTCTCTCGGCACCAGTCGTTCTCCGAAACCCATAAAAGTATGGACCGCATTCAGTTGCACTCTTCTCTTGAAGTTTGTGGTCAGGGTTGGGATATGGGGGCTGACGCCCGCTCCTCGCGGGTGATGACCCGGCCCGGGAGGTTCCAGGTCAGTTCCCCACCGTCGACGACGAAGCTCCCGCCGACCATCACGTAGGGGATTCCGGCCGGATACTGGTGGGGCTCGAGGGCGGTGGCCCGGTCCTCCAGCTCCTCGAGGTCGAGGGCCACCAGGTCGGCGTGGAAGCCCTCGCGGACCAGGCCCCGGTCCCGGAGCCCTAGAATCTGAGCCGGGAGGGACGTCATGGACCGGATGGCGTCCTCAACCTCCACGATACCTTCGTCCAGGGCGTAGCGCTTGATCCGGCGGGGAAAATTGCCGTAGTACCTTGGATGAACGAATCCGTCTCCCGGGAGGGTGATGCCGGCGTCGCTGGCCGACGCCATCCACGGCTGGGCCACGAAACGCTCCACGTCGATCTCCGAGAGGGAAAAGCCCCGGAGTCGAGCCCCGCCGGCCAGGTTCCGGTCGCCCGTCGCCTGGAGACGGAGGGCCGTATCCACGGGATCGGTTCCCCATTCCACCGACAAGGCGTGGAGCGTGCGCCCGATCATGGCCGGGTCCGGATGGTCGAGGATCAGGAGATTCTCGGCCCCTCCCCTCCGCCTGATCTCATGAGCCACGTCCAGCCGGGCCCGGCCCGCCAGCTCCGGGTCGCCGAGCACCCTCTCCATGCGGGCCGCCGGAGATGCGCCGTAGGCCGCCTCCTGCACCGCCCACCGGGGCATGAGCAGTGTGCTCCCGTCCGTCCCGGTGGTGTTATAGGAGTAGACGTCGGCCCAAATGGGCACGCCCCTGGCCCGGGCGTTTTCGCCGCGGGCCTTGATGTGGGTCTGGACGGCGGTCACCCCGGTCCGCTCGGCCACCTCGATCGTCTCCAGCACGGCATCGATCATGGTCGGCGCGCCCGGCTCGTCCTGGCTGGGCCACCACCACATCGGTTCCGCCCCCGAGCTCCGCTCGTGGACGACGTAGATCCCCTGGGCGGCCGCCACTTCCTCCGCCAGGCTCACGACCTCTTCCGTTTCGCTCCAGATCATGGGCGTGTATTCGTGACCTGCCGACATGCCGAAGGCGCCTTCGGCCAGGCCCCGCTTCAAGAGCACCCGCATCTCGTCCACCTCGGCGGGTGTGGCTGCGCGCCGGAAGTCGTCGCCCATGACCTCGGTCCGCAGGCGTCCGTGACCGACCAGTAGAATGGTGTTCGGCCCGGTGCCGAGGTCGGTGACCCGTCGCCGCTGCTCACGGATGGGCCACGGAGATCTCCCGTCCTGGTTGGCCACCAACGTGGTCACGCCCTGCGCGACCAGGTTTGGGGCGGCCCGGTAGCGAGGATCGGGATCGGTCAGGCCATCGTTGCCGCGGCCCTCATCCCCCGCGTGGGAGTGGAGGTCCACGAACCCCGGGACGAGTACGAGCCCCTTCGCCTCGACGGTCCTACCGGCCGTGTGGGGGCCGAGATCGCCCACCTTCACGATGCGACCTCCCAGAACGGCTACGTCTGCCTGGAACCACGGGTTCCCGGTGCCGTCGATCACATGGCCGCCGACGAAGGCGATGTCGTAGTGTGGGATCTCCTGCCCCGAGACCGGTCCGGACATGAAAGGCGTGGACAGGAACAGCAGGAGCGCGAGGCCGGCAAGCCGGGTGCAGGATACGCAGTGGATCACGGGCCACCCGCCGGGTTGCGAGCCGAGTTGGACGACTGGACTCGAGCACTCTCGGCTCCGG
>JAHEKK010000322.1 GCA_024638395.1 Gemmatimonadota bacterium
CTTCTTCAGCGCCACCATGCCCGCCCCCATCGAGGCCCTGGCGCGGGAAATCCTCCGTCAGCCCGCCAAGATTTCGCTCCAGAGCCGGGCCGCCCCCGCGGAGGGTGTGAGCCAGGCCGTCTATCCGGTGCCTGCCGGGCTCAAGTCCGCCCTCCTGCTGGAGCTCCTCAAGTCGGCAGACGTCCAGGACGCCCTCGTCTTCACGCGCACCAAGCATCGGGCCGACCGCCTGACCAAGTTCCTGGTGCGGGGGGGCATTTCAGCCGAGCGAATCCACGGCAACCGGTCCCAGTCGCAACGGACGAAGGCTCTCGCGGGGTTCAAGGCCGGTGCCTTTCAGGTGCTGGTAGCCACCGACATCGCCGCCCGGGGAATCGATGTCGAAGCTCTGGGCCATGTGGTGAATTTCGACCTGCCGGCCGTCCCCGAGGACTACATCCACCGGGTCGGCCGCACCGCCCGTGCGGACCGGGCAGGCGACGCCTTGACCCTGGTCTCGCCCGAGGAGGAGGCAGACCTCCGACGCATCGAGCGGGCGCTGGGACGCACCCTGCCCCGACGGCGTCTGGATGCCTTCTCCTACGACGCCGACCCGGGCGCACCCCTCGAGGTCCCCCGGGGCGAGCGCATCGCACGGATACGGGCGAGGAAGGCAGAGGACCGCGCACGGGCCGCGGCAAAGCAGGTCGCTGCAAGCGCGGACGAGCTTTCCGGGAACCGCGGCCGGCCCCGGCGCCGGCGGCACGGGAGAAGAAGCCGAGGATCCTGAACTGCGAGTTCGGTAGCGGCGAACGCTACCCGGCGACTACGTCAGGATGGCAAGAACGTCCCGGATCGTCCCTCGGGAAGCCTCGGCAAAGCTCGACAGGCTGCCCGAGAGCTCGGCCCACCGCTTCTCGCGGAGCTTCAACTCCTCCAGCATCTCGAGTCTGAGCTTGTCCCATGAGTCGAAGCGCTTGTCGACGTTGTCGGCCGCTGCCCTCGCCTCTTCGGCGTCTGCCAGGGTAAGCGGCTCCGTCTTCGTGACGAGGCCCCGGGAAGGCGAACGCGCCGTATAGGAGTGGCTGAATTCCACCGGGTAGACCGACTCGGGGCTCTCCGCCACCTCGCGGAGGGCCTGAACGGCGGCCCTCAACCGGACGGTCTCGGTCCGCTTGTTCTCCGCCTCACGATCGAGCTCGCGCCGGATCGAACGCGTACCGCTACGCGCGAGCTTCGTAATGTCCCGGGTGGCAACATCCACCTCATTCTGGCGGGTCGCTTCCCAGGACATGATCCTGGCGGCAACCCCGAGGGCGCGTCGCAGCTGCTCTTGTTGACGCACCTTCAACTGGCCACCCTGCTTCACCCAAGCCAACGCCAGCGACGCCAACTCCCGCGAGATCCGTCCTCGTTCCTGGGGAGGGGTCGCCGGTACGTCTTCGGTTGGAGAACTCTGCGTCCTGATCTGTGTCGAATTACCTGCGCGGATAGGGCATCTCCTTGCGAGTGTGCGTCGTCCTGGGTTACCGCACCGAGGACGAGGGGTGCTTTCGGAGCACCCACCCCAAGACCGCTGGTCGCACGTTACAACAGCCCTGTAATCTATACGTTCCAGGTCGCCAGCGCTCGGGGGCGTAAAAAGCGAGGGGTATCATACGCCGCCGGGCCCGGTCCAGCCAGGCCTCAGTTGGCCGGGTAGGACGGGCCTCGCAGCTCCAGGACGGTGTGCTCGGTGAGGGCAACCTCGTCCTCCTGGCCCGTTCTGTCGTAGACCTTCGTGGCGTAAACCTCACCCTCGCCCGCTTCCCAGCTTCCGATGACAAAGGCCGCCCCGGATTCGTCCAGCTCGTTCGGACCGCCGAGGGCTCCACCGTGGAACGCAACGAAGCCCGCGAACCAGTGGATGGTCTCGAAACCGGTTGATCCACCTGGGCACTGGAGCGTGATGGATTCCTTGATTTCGGGAGCGGGGAAGATCCGCAGCTCCTCGGGGACCCCGAACTCGCTGCTCTCGGCGTCGTCAAAGGGGATCTCCCCCCGCATGATCCACATCTCCCCGTCGGACGTCTGGATCGTGATGGAGCAGCCGGGCGGCGTTGGCTGTGTAACCTCGTAGCGCACGTATTCCAGAGGGCCCCTGCTGGGAGCGACCTCCAGCTCGTCGGGTTGCTCCCCAGGCTGGAAGGACAACGGCACATCACCGCGGACCTCGCTGAGGCTGGTGAACTCACCACTCGAGGTCTCGATGGTGGAGTGGACTCTCAGCACCGGGTTCGCGAGAACGACGGACACGTCGTCCACGCTTTCACCATCCTCGTCGCCGGGGAGCCGTGTCGTCGCCTTGAGCCGGATGGTCGAGCCGTCCACGACATCGAAGTTGAGTGGCTGCCGGACCCGGATCCGAACGGTATAGTCGTCTACCCGTCGGGCCTCCTCGCCCTCCAGCCCCCAGACCCCCAGCTCTTCTCCCCCGATTTCGATGGCCACGTTGAACTCCGACTCCCTGCCTGAGCTGACTCCGTCCACGTCCACGTAGAAGAAGATCTCGTCGCTTCGTCCGTCGCCGGCCTGACCCAGGAACGGGAGGATGTCGCCGGACCGGAGCGTTCCCTCCTCGTCCGTTTGGCTCGCCAGTCCATCCAACAGGGCGAACGGAACCCCCTCCGAGCCGGAGTTGGAGCTTCGGACCGAGGGATGGAGGGGGTTCTTGAGCGTGGTGATCTCTCGGACGTGCAGCCCTTCGCCATTGGACCGGTGCTCCAGCTCGCCCAGGACCCCATGGATCGAGCCGGGCGCGCTCACGTCCTTGACCTGGTCGTAGGCCTCCTTGGTGGACAGACCGTCGCGCACCATGAACTCGAACAGGCGCACGGCGACCTCGCGGTTGTCCACCCTCCGGACGGGGTCGTCCCACCCGAAGTACTCGCTCCGGCTCCCCGCCAGAACGTCGGCCAGGTTGCTGTTGTCGAAGGTGTGACACCCACCCATGTAGACCACCGACGTGTCCAGACCGTCCCGTGGCACGCCGCCTCTGTAGCGATACTGCCAAATGAAGAAGTCGGTGTCGAGCACCAGGTACGTTCCCTCGACCCCTTGCACTCTGCCGCAGGAGATGCCCGGAACCCCGGCATAATTGGCCAGCTTGGCGGCGGTACAGTCCCGGACGCGTTCGCCCGTATAGACGCCGACGAGGCAGGTGGGTCCGACGGTCTCCGTGAGCGGACCAAGGGGGATCGTCCCGCAGAGCCAGCTGTCGGGGTCGACCTCCTTGCCGTGGGTGGTGACCGCGATCACGTCATAGTCCTCCCAGCCCTGGAAGGCGGAGACCTTCACCCGGCCCGTGGTTGAGACGGGGTCGCCGGGCAGTGCGGGAAGAGAGGGATCGGCGATGTAGGTCACTCCGCCGTCGTATCCGTAGTCGCGGTGGCTCCGGAGGATGGATTCGATCTCGGGCCCGGGCTCGGTCCCTTCTCGAGTGAGCTGGTGGGAAAACGGGCCGAGAATGAGCGCCTTCTTCTTGCGGTCTTCCCTCTCCCGGGGCGTGTCGTGACCGACCACGTTCTCGGCGTAGGGACGGGGCAGCTCGATCGCCTGGGCCGGGGCATCTTCCCTCGCTGGGGTGATGAGCCAGGTGGGCTGGTCTCCCTCGACCTGGAACACGATGCCTGACGGATCGGCCGTAACGTTGACGACGCCGTCCTGGGCCGCCAGCCACTCTGCGGCCAGCTCGTTCGTCTCGCCGGACTCAACCCGGTCCTTGGCTTCATCGAGCAGGAGTTGGCTCCGTTGCCCCGCAGCCGGATCCACGTCCTCGGCGGTGCACGGATAGCCCAGCTGGGCGCAGAAGCTCGCCTCGGTGGACTCGGGAGTGGGCCCGGGTTCGTCGTCCGGTCCCGGGTCGGCCGCAGGCTCCGTCGGAGACTCCGAGCACACGGTGAGCATGAGCGCGATGCCAATCGCAAGGGGTCCTCTCAACGCCTTCATGGCCTATCCTATCCCTGGATCCTTCCGCTGCCTTCCTCCACCATGAAAACGGGATTCAGCGAAAAAGGCCGCCACGATGCGGCTTCTCAAGGGCAGGTCGAACCGGCGGGATTGGGGCGGCCGCCGAGGGAGCCGCCCCAATGCTCTGCGAGTGATCCGGCCTGAATCAGGGTGCAGGCCAGGTGCACCGGACGGCTGTAGCTGTTCACGGCACCCGCCGGGTCCCAGACCGTGAGCTGGACCCGCAGTGTCGACCCCACGCTGGACTCCGGGCCCGTCGTCGGCGTGGCGATCACGGGCTGCGGAGAGGTGTTCACAACGTTCACGTTGACGGAGGCGGAAGCCATGGCACCACCCTTGTCCCACACCGTCAGCCTGATCGTCGGGGGGCCCTGGCTCCGAACGCCCGGCTCAGGTCCCATCTCGTAGCCCTCGGCCGGCCCGAGCTCGTACCCCAGGCGCCACCAGCCGAAAGCGATGGCACCTCACCGAGCCTTCCTTCCGAACGCGCCCCCGCTCCGGCCTCCCCCGCGAGGATCCGATGGGCCGTCCTGCTCGCGCGGATCTACGACGTGCTGCCGCTGCTCTGCCCAGCCTGTGGTGGAGAGAGATACTGATCGGTGAGCGCGGGGGTCCCGCGGCTGAATCGGAGGTCGGGCTACCTACCTCGGCGAGACCGGTAGCTCGGGTTTCTGACCTTGAAGGAGAACGACTTCACCGAGTTCTCTTCGACGAGCTCACAGCGTGACGATCGATCGCGCAACTCCACGTCCATCGAGAAGTCGATGTCACGTACACGGCTCCAGCGTATG
>JAHEKK010000323.1 GCA_024638395.1 Gemmatimonadota bacterium
CGTCCCGGGAGAGGCGTTGGATCTGGACGAGGCCTACGAGCCCGTGCTCGTCGATGTCGACGGGGTCCCGCTTCTGCTGAACGTCGGGAAGAGCGGTGTTCTGTGGAAGCTGGACCGCCGGGACGGCTCCTACCTGGGTCATGCGGAAACGGTTTTTCAGAACGTGTTCGACCACATCGATCCCCAGACCGGCGCCGTGGACTACCGGGACGACATCGAGGGTATGGCCATCGGAGAGTGGATTGCGTCCTGCCCCGGAAGTGCCGGAGGCAAGGACTGGCCCACAATGTCATATCATCCGGGCCGTGAGCTGGTCGTCATTCCCTTGAGCCAGAGCTGCATGGAGACCCGGGGCAATGAGGTAGAGCCGGCCGAGGGTGGGGGTGGGCTCGGCGCCGACCGGCGATGGTTCGAGATGCCCGGCACCGAAGGCAACCTCGGGAAGTTGGCAGCGTACGACGTCCGGACCCTTGAAGAGGTTTGGAGCGTCGAGCAGAGAGCCGCGTTCCTGACCGGGGTGTTGACCACCGCGGGAGGCCTGGTCTTTGCCGGTGACGTGGACCGTTGGTTCCGGGCCTACGACCTGGACACCGGCCGGGTTCTCTGGGAGACGCGACTGCCGACCTCCGCCCAGGGGATGCCCATCACGTTCACGGCGGCGGGCCGGCAATACGTCGCCGTGGCGGCGGGCGTGGGGGGCACGAGCCCAAGGTGGGTGCCGGCCCTCCTCAGCCCGGAAATCCGTCATCCATTCGTCGGGAACGGCCTCTACGTGTTTGCCCTGCCTCGATAGGGCCGCCTACGCGAGCGTTCAGGTCGATGGCCGGCGCCCGACGGTGTTCGAGAGCACTCCCACCCCCTCCAGCTCCACCTCCACCACGTCGCCTGCGGACATCGCCTGGGTGCTCCCCGGGGTGCCGGTGAAGACCAGATCTCCGGGCTCCAGCGTGACGTAGCGGCTGATGTAGGAAACGATCGTGGATACGTCGAACATGAGGTCGGCGGTGCTCTCCTGCTGGCGCACCTCTCCATTCACCCGCGTTGTGAGCAGCAGGTTGTCCGGGTCGACGCCGACCGCCACATAGGGCCCGACAGGACCGAACCCGTCGGAGGCCTTGGCACGGAACCACTGTAGGTCCTCGTCCTGCCAATCCCGCTCCGACACGTCGTTTCCGGCGGTGACACCGAAAACGTACTCCAGGGCCTCCGACGCGGCGACGTTCTTCGCCGTACGCCCGATCACCAGCACCATCTCCCCCTCGTAGTGGAGGTTGTTGGCGTCGGACGGCACCGGAATCGTGGCGCCGTGGCCTGTCAATGACGAGGGGAATTTCGCGAAGAGGCCCGGGTACGGCAGTGGCTCTCGCTCGCCCAGATGGCTCCGGTAGTTCAGCCCCACAGCGATGACCTTGCCCGGTTTCGTCGGAGGTAGGAGCGCCACGGAAGCCTGATCGTGGACTCGGCTCGTGAGGGAGTAGGAGCCCATCATGTCGCCCTCGATTTCCGTAATCCGGCCTTGATCGTCGACCACGCCCGTGGCCTCGCGTCCGTCGATCTCGAAGCGGGCGAAGTGGGTGACGGCGTCCTGTGCACTGGTTTCTCCGGACGCACAGGCGGACAATGCGGATGCCAGGGCCCATGCGCCCAGGGTCGCGAACCCCGTGAAGGAGGGGCTCCGGTGCTTCTTCATGGCTGCATCTCCTCAGCGTTGGAGGCGCGCGTGGACCTCTCGGCTCGGCCGGCAGTCGGACCGCCTCGCTTCCCGGTTCGCCGCCGACAGCGCATGGAGGTCTACGCGGGAAGAGAGGGGACACGCTAGTGTTCCCCAGACCACCATAGGCTGCACCCACACCCGCGTCTACACCGGAGGTGTCTGATGGGATGGCGCATCCCCCTGAGCGTCTCGGTCCTGGCTGGCTGTCTTCTTTCCGGCTGCGGCGACGGGGCCACGCGCGACCAGGGGGATCCTCAGGGAGCGGAGGGCGGGTCGGTGCCCGACTACGAATCCATCGCCGACCTCCTTCTGGCGCGCATGGATCTGCAGCCAGGTGAAGAGGTGCTGCTCGTGGCTCAAGCCGGCCGTTGGGACCCCCTCCTCCCCTTGCTGCAGTCCGGCGTTGCGGAGGCGGGTGCGACGGACCTGGGTGCCGTCGACGTCTTCGGAATGCCGGTCGCGGCCGCCCACCCCCGCCCCTTCGCCGATGAGCTCGCGGCCACGGACGCCAGCGGGTGGAGGGAGGCCCTGGACGGCGTGGAGCTGGCCGTGATGTTGCCGGGGGCCGTACCCACCGAGGCGGACGTCGACGTCTACAGGGCCCTTCAGGACGTGTTGCGGGCCGGCCGTGGCCGAACCATCCACTTCCATTGGGAGGGTGCCACGGCCATGGATGGCGCCACTCTGGCCGTGGACGGAGAGGTGGACCGCACATACCAGGCGGCCCTCCTGGAGACGGATTACGAAGCCCTTGGGGAAGCCCAGCGGGCCTTTGAATCGGCGCTCCGCGGCGGCCAGGTCAGAGTCACGACGCCGGCGGGCACGGACCTCTCCTTCCGGGTCGAAGACCGCCCCGTCACCCGACAGGACGGCGACGCGTCGGCCGCCCGCGCCGCCACTGCGAGGAATCTCATCGACCGCGAGGTGGAGCTCCCCGCCGGCGCGGTACGGGTTGCCCCCGTCCTCTCTTCGGTCCGGGGCACCATCGTCTTTCCCCCCGCTGTCTGGGGTGGGGAGCGGGTGGAAGGACTGAGGGTGAGATTCGAGGAGGGTCGCGTGGTGGAGGCCTCAGCCGACCTGGGCATCGAAGGCTTCGAGAGAGAGACGTCGGCCGCCGGGGAGGCGGGGAGGAGCTTTCGAGAACTGGCCCTGGGGTTCAATCCGCTTCTGGCCGTCCCGGAATCGAGCGACCCATGGATCCCCTATTACGGATATGGCGCCGGTGTGGTCCGGTTGTCCCTGGGCGACAACACGGAGCTGGGAGGCGCCGTCGGAGGCGGGTATGTGCGGTGGAACTTCTTCACGGATGCCACCGTGGAGATCGACGGCTTCGCCTGGGTGAGGGACGGCCGGATGCCGCCTTCGCGCTGACGAGGTCCAGGAATCCCGAGGCCCGGCTCCGTCACCCGATGACGGGACCGGCACCGCCTCATATCCGGCGAGGCCGGCTACGAGAATAGGAGGGGTACGTCTGCCGGCGCTTCCGGCACCCTCTCACCGCGCAGCCAAGCCCGCCAACCGTGGCCCTTCGACATCGCCGAAGACGAAACGTTCCCGCCACCTGGTTGGTCGTTGCGTTGTCCGTGGGTGCCGCTGCCGTGGGCACGGCCTTTCCCCGGGTCGGCTCCGATGCCCTGCCAGGGGTCGTGCCCGCGCCCAGGACCATGGAATCGGCGGACCGGCCCCTCTTCTCCCGTGGACCCGTACGGGTTGACGCCAGAAGTCGGATCGTCGTGCGGGATCCTGCCCTCAGAGAAGTGGCCGGATCCCTCGAAGAGGCCTTGTGGCGTTTCGCGGATCTCGACGTGGGCATTGCGACGACCACGACCCGGCTCCAGGCCCGGGACGGGGACATCGTCCTCGCCCTCGATGCCGACCTGGAACGTGAGGAATACCGTCTCGAATCCACAGGTGCTGTCGAGATCGTGGGGGGCAGCGTGCCGGCGGTTTCGTGGGGAATCGCCACGCTTCTCCAGGTCTCCCGGTTCGAGGTGGGCGCATCGATCGTACCGCGACTCCGTGTCGAGGACGGACCGGCCCATGCGTACCGGGGTCTCGTCGTCGACGTCGCCTCCCGTCCATACGCCATGGAGCAACTTCGGGAGTTGGTGGAGCTCGCCCGGTTCTACAAAGTCAGCCATCTCCAGCTCCGCCTGAGCAGCGATGAGGCCTTTGGGCTCCCTACCTCTTCTTTGGACACCGGCAGGCCCTGGCGGACGTATCTGCGGAGCGATCTGGAGCAACTCGAGGCCTTCGCCATCTCGAGGGGCGTGACCGTGGTGCCCGAGATCGGGCTTCCCAGCACCGCCAGGGCGCTGGTGGCTGCGGACCCCGCCCGGTTCTCGCTGCGGGACCAGAATGCGAACCCCGGGACGGTGCACCTGGCCCGCGAAGCCGTATACGAGGCCGTCGACACCATCATCGGCGACCTGGCCCAGATCTTCCCGGGAGCGCCGCTCATCCACATCGGCGGGTTGGACGTGGGGTTGGAGGGGTTCGCCACCGACCCGGAGACCGAGGCCTTCATGGAGGCCAGGGGACTCGCCACGTTGGCGGATTTGCAGCGGTACTTCACGGCCCGGGTCGCCCGCATGGTGTCGAGACGAGGACGGCGGCCCGTGATCTGGGACAGCCCCCCTCCAGGCGCCATCCCCCTTCCCGTGGATCTGGCGGTGATGGTGCGTAGTCTGGACAAGTCGGCCGTGGATGCGCTCCTGGGAGAAGCCCGGATCGTCGTCAACGCCAGCCCACTACCGCTGGACATTTCGGCCGAACGACGGGGGAGTCTGGTCGATCTGGAGGCCTGGTCGCCGCGCCGGTGGGCCCATTGGGATCCCGAGCGCCCCTCGTACGAGGCGTACGAGCTCGAGGAGAGCGACGTGGCCGGGGCTGCGATGTCCGTTTCGGGTCTGGAGGGGTTTCTGGCGGTTCCGGCCCTCCGTCACCGCTTGCCCCGTATGGCGGAGGCGCTGTGGTCCGGACATGGTGCGCCCGGCCTGGACCACCGCGTCTTCTTGGCGGATTCGGTCTTGATGCGGGGTCTCCGTCCGG
>JAHEKK010000324.1 GCA_024638395.1 Gemmatimonadota bacterium
CATCTCCCGTCCGGGCCATCTCCAGACCGGGCCGGGAGGACTTCTCCCGTGGACCGTGCCGCGTCTTCAGTCGGCGGTCTTCGACGCCTTGGGCTTCTTGGCGGCCTTCTTCACGGAGCGATGCCCCGCCGACGGCTTCTTCCCAGCCGCCTTCCCCCCCGCCTGGGATCCGATGGGATCCTGACCGTCGGGAGAGGCCCCACGGTCTACCGCGGCGAGAACGGCTCGATCCCGCCCCCCGTCTTTGGCTTGGTACAACGCAGCGTCTGCTGCGGCGATAAGGCCTTCGGGATGGTCGGCATGCAGGGGGTATACGGCCGCGCCCACGCTCATGGTGACATGCCCGCCCCGGAAGACCTCACGGGCCAGACGTTCTCTCATGCGCCGCGCGGCTTCCATGGCACCGTCGGCGTCGCACTCGGGCAGGAGCACCATGAACTCTTCGCCGCCGAAACGACTGGCGGTGTCGACACCTCGGGTGGCCTGCTTGATGGCCTTTGATACGCCACGAAGGACCATGTCCCCCTCAAGGTGCCCGTGGGTGTCGTTATACCGCTTGAAGTGGTCGACATCGACCATGAGGAGGCTCATCGGGATGTCGTAACGGTCGGAGCGGCGAACCTCCTCGTGGAGGATCTCCATGCCCCTTCGGCGATTGATGAGGTCCGTCAGCCCATCGGTGATGGAGAGCCGCTCCAATTCGGCATTCCGCTCCATCAGCTCCTCATGGGCTTCGTCCAGCGCACGGCGTCCATCGCGGAGATGGCGAACCATGTCGTTGAATACCTCCGTCAGGTCGTTGACCTCGCCCCCCCCTATCGTGGGAAGGTCAACGGAGAAATCGCCCGCCGCCACCTCGGAAGCACCGGAGGTCAGACGGGCGAGGGGCCGCACGATGGCCTGCCCGAGGAAGTAGGCCACCGATCCGATGACCACCAGGAGCAAAGCCACCAGTGCGAAGGTGAGGTTGCGGAGCTGGTGGAGCGGGGCATAGGCCTGATTCCGGGGGAGTTCCACCAAGACGGACATGTGCCGCCCTTCGACGGAAGCTGAGGCCGCCAGGACCTTTTGCCCGCCGTCGACGTACTCGACCACCTGTCCCGGGCCCGGCAACGGGACGGAACGTTGCTCAGCCCCTGATCCCGTGCTTTCGCCCGCCGGGTCCGAGGAACCCACGACCCGACCGTCGCCCAGCACGAGCATCACTCGCCCGCCGTGAGTGGGGAGGTGCTCGCCGAGCAGTCTACGCGCGTCCTGAAACCGCACCCGGGCCACCACCGCACCCAGGACCTCACTCCTGGAAGGTGACCGAACAAGTCTTCCCGCGTAGGCCGCGACGGCGCCACTCCCCGGATCGATGAAGGGCTCACCGAACCCCTCGACCCCTCCCACCACCGACCGCGCCCACGCTTCCGCGGGCCCGGAGGAGGCGCCTGGCGTGCTGGACGCGACGGGGAGACCCTCCGAGTCCAGGATCAGAACCTCACTGAAATCCGGAAGGCGGGGCCCGACGGCGCTCACATACTCTTCGAGCCGGGAAAGGGCCTGGTACCGGCCGGGACCGCCGTCCCGCAGCTTGGCCAGGTTCTCCGACACCACATAGCTGGTCTCGAGCCCTGCCAGCTCCACCAGCTGCTGTTGGAGCCACAGGTCGAGCTCGAGAGCCGTTTGGCTTACCGCGCGCTGGAGTTCGTGGTCCAGCTGATCCGCCAGAGACCGGGTATTCTGGGCGTAGGACACCACGGCCGTGGTCACCGTCGGGATCAGCGTGGCGGCCACCGCAAGCGTGACGATCTTGTTCTTGATGCTTTCGAGCCGCAGGGCCGACAGAAGCCGGGCCATACGGCCTTCCCAGGGGCTCATGGGCCTTCCCCGCCTGACGTGAACGAAGGGGCCGTCTCGATGAATGTCGCCCCACCTCAGCTTCGTCCGCCGAAGGGGTAGCCATTAGGCTCTACCGCGGCGCGAACCTCAGGCCGTTCACGAGGAGGGGGCGGGGTCGTGCCCTTGCGTCGACGTGCCGAAGCTCCTATTCAGAGTGCCCCACGAGAACATTTGTTTCCCAGGACCCCCGACGCCGTGCTCGAAGCGACCACCCTCGAATTCGACCTCACGCCGGAAGAGTGGATCGCCGCCATGGGCGCCCACTACGACTCCGTACACGCCATGCGGGGCGATGTCCGGAGGCTGCAGACCATCACCGGAGCCGTGCTGGGAACGGTGGCGGTGACCGGCGCGTTCCTGGGGCTCTGGCTTACGGCGGCGGTCTGGGCTGCCATCAGCCTGGCCTACATCAACGCCATCCCGGGGCAGATCAAGCGCCAGACCCGCATCCAACTCTCGAAGACGGCCGACGAGGGCGTGATCGAGGGCCTTTTCGGCACTCACCGCATCGAGTTGCGGGAGGAGGGAATCGCCGATATCACCGACGGATACGAGTCCCTCATCCGTTGGAGCTCCGTGGAGGGCGTCGAGCACGCGGACGGGCTGTTCATCATCTACACGGGGCCCAACTCGTTCCTCCCGGTCCCGGAGTCGGCGTTCGGCGGCTCGGCAGAGCTCCGGGCCTTCAGCGACACGTTCTACACGCTTCGGGGGTTGGAGGCGGAAGCGGCGTCCGGGTCCGTAGCGCCAAAAGACGAGCAGCAAGGGGCGCCCGCCCTGGTCGGCACCTGACGGGACCCGGGGTCCCGGCTCTTCAGGCTCCACTTTCCAACGCTGGCTGCGGAAACGATCTTTCGGCCTTCGCAGAAGGGCCGCGCGGCGTGATCGCCGGCCCCCGCTCCCTCATTTCTCCGGCCCCGCCCAGTGTCAACCGTGGATTCCCGCCGGTCCCCCTGGACCGCCCAAGATGCCGCCCACCTGTACCGTTTCGAAGCCTGGGGCAAGGGCTACTTCGGCGTTTCTGAAACCGGACACGTCCAGGTCCACGCTGACGGCCCCGGAAGTGGCGGCGTAGATCTCCTCGAGGTGGTCGACGGCTTGGCTGCACGGGACGTCAACACTCCGGTCCTGCTTCGCTTCTCAGGGGTCCTGGCCGACCGGCTCCGTCGCTTCCGCTCCGTGTTCGACACGGCGATCGAGGAGTCAGGATACCAGTCGACGTACCATCTGGTCTACCCGATCAAGGTCAACCAGCAGCGACACGTTTGCGAGGAGATCCGGGATGTGGGCCGGACTCTGGGGTTCGGATTCGAGGTCGGAGCCAAGCCGGAGCTGATCGCAGCCCTGGGACTGACGGCAGAGTCTCCGGAAATGCCCATCGTCTGCAACGGATTCAAGGACGCCGAGTACCTGGAGCTGGTCGTCCTGGCGTCCAAGATGGGCGTTCCGATCATCCCGGTGGTCGAACGAGCGGAAGAGCTGGACATCCTCTTGGCCCTGGATGAACGCCACGGCCACCTACCTCAGATCGGCGTACGCGCCCGCCTTTCGGCCCAAGGCGCCGGTCGCTGGGAGGAATCCGGGGGCACCCGTGGCAAGTTCGGCTTGTCACCGCTCGATCTCGTGCAGGCCGTGGACCTCCTCGCGGGACGCGGGCGCCTCGATTCCCTCCGGCTCCTCCACTGCCACGTCGGGTCTCAGATCCGCGAGATCGCCGCCGTAAAGAGCGTCGTTGGCGAGATCGCCCACCTCTACGTCGAGCTGAGGCGCATGGGAGCACCTCTCGACACGGTCGACCTCGGCGGCGGTCTCGGCGTGGACTACGATGGAAGCCGTTCGGCCACGGACGCTTCTGTGGACTACGCCCTACAGGAATACGCCTCCGACCTCGTGTACCGCATCCGGGATACTTGCGACGAGTCCGGCGAGCCGCACCCACGGATCTTTACCGAGTCCGGAAGGGCCGCTTCTGCATACAGCTCCGTACTCGTGGTCAATGTGCTGGGCACCCGCACCCTGGGCACCGACGACGACGAAGCCGTTCCGGGACACCTCGCATCGGTGATCTCCGCCGCGCCGCGGGTCGTTCGTGACCTGGCCGAGTGCCTGGAGTCACTGGAGGGCGGTGGGGACCCGGTGGAGATCTTCCACGAAGCGTCACACGCTCGCGGTCAGGCCGAGGACCGATTCTCACTCGGTCACCTGACTCTCCGTGACCGGGCCTTGTGCGAGAAGCTCTTCTGGAGATTGTGCACGCGGCTCAGAGACCGGGAACTCGATGAGGCGCTGCCCGAGCTGAATGAGCTCCTGGCCGACCAGTACTACTGCAACTTCAGCCTCTTCCAATCCCTGCCCGATTCCTGGGCGATCGACCAGCGGTTCCCGATCGCCCCGATCCATCGTCTTACGGAACGGCCAACCCGAGTGGCCGTCCTCGGCGACATCACCTGCGACTCCGACGGTCGCATCGAGAAGTTCATCTCGGACGGATCCGGTGAAGAAGTCCTCCACCTCCATCCGGTAGATACAGAGGGGCTCGCGTCCGAGCCCTACTACCTTGGGGTTTTCCTCGTCGGCGCCTACCAGGAGACGCTGGGCGACCTCCACAACCTCCTCGGCGATACCCACGCAGTCCATGTTTCCACGGACGGAAGCGGCTCCTGGGAGATCGAGGAGGTGGTCGACGGAGACACGACAGAGGAGGTGCTCCGGTACGTCCAGTACGACCCAGACGCAATCCGCAGCCAGATCCGGCGGGGAGTAGAGCGAGCCATTCGCTCCGGAAGGGTCTCCGTGGCCGAGGCCAGGTCCCTGAACCGGGCGGTGGACGCCGGACTCAGAGCCTATACCTACCTGGTCCCGAGCGCCGCTCC
>JAHEKK010000325.1 GCA_024638395.1 Gemmatimonadota bacterium
CCCGGACCCGATCCTCAAGCGTGGCAAGATGGGCTTCGGCGTACCCCTGGGCCAGTGGTTCCGAGGGCATTGGCGGCCGCTTCTGGAGTCGACGTTGCTGGGCGCAGACACACCGCTTTGGGACTGGCTGAAGCCGGACCCGGTGCGCCACCTGGCCAGGGAACACCTCTCGGGCCATTCGGACCATGGCCATAGATTATGGGCGTTACTGACGCTCGATCGCTGGATGCGGCAGTCGGCAGCTACGGAAAGAATGGAACTACATGTTTAGAGATCGTATCGAACGGCTCCGTTCCGGTGACGTCTGTCTCGGGGTCGTCGGTCTGGGCTACGTCGGCCTCCCCCTCGCCGTGGAAGCCGGGCGCAACGGTGTCCGGGTCATCGGCTTCGATGTGAACCAGGGCGTGGTCGACGGCATCAATGCCGGCCGGACCCATATCCAAGATCTGAAGGATCGGGATGTCGCCGATTTGAGGAACCGAGGACTTCTGGAAGCGACGACCGACATGGAGCGGCTCCAGGAGTGCGACGCCATTTCCATCTGTGTCCCTACACCCCTCGGCAAAACACGCGATCCGGACATCTCGTATGTGATCGCGGCTTCCGAGTCCGTGGGCAACGCCCTCAAGCCCGGCCAGCTGATCGTGCTGGAATCCACGACCTACCCCGGCACCACGCGGGACGTCCTTCTGCCCATCCTCAGCGCCAGGGGATACGAGCCCGGTCAGGACTTCTTCCTCTGTTTCTCGCCGGAGCGCGTCGACCCTGCCAACGAAGTCTGGAAGACGAAGAACACGCCCAAAGTGATCGGCGGCATCACCCCCGATTGTACCGAGGCGGGGGTCGCCTTCTACGGGCGATTCGTAGACGAGATGGTACCGGTGTCATCCGCCGAGGCCGCCGAGCTCACCAAGATCCTGGAGAACACGTTCCGCGCCGTGAACATCGGCCTGGTGAACGAGGTCGCCCTGATCGCCGACCGGCTCTCCGTGGACATCTGGGAGGTCATTGACGCCGCGGCCACGAAGCCCTTCGGGTTCATGAAGTTCACCCCCGGCCCCGGGCTGGGCGGCCACTGCATCCCGGTGGACCCCCACTATTTGTCCTGGAAGATGAGAAGCCTCGATTACAAGACGCGCTTCATCGAGGTGGCCTCTGAGGTGAACGCGGAAATGCCCGCCTTTGTGGTTAACAAAGTACGGGAGGCGTTGAACGGGGTTCGCAAGGCCGTGAATGGCTCTCGTGTCCTGATCCTGGGTGTCGCGTACAAGAAGGACGTGAGTGACGTGAGGGAGTCCCCGGCCAGCGAGATCATACGGGAGCTGGAGAAGGGTGGTGCCGAGGTGCCGTACCACGACCCCTTCGTGCCCGAGTGGCAGACCGAAGACGGCGTTCGCCGGGTGTCGGTGCCGCTGGACGACCACCTTTTCGAAGCCGTCGACGCGGTAGTCATCGTGACCGACCACACCGATGTGGACTACGAGGGCATCTTCGAGCGGTCACCGATACTCGTGGATGCTCGCAACGTCACGGCCTCCATCGCTGCTACGGCGAAGTCGGGGCACCCGCAGCGGTGGATCGTGAAGGACGGCGTCACGGGGAGGGCTCCCGCCTCCGTGACCTGAGCTCTTGGCCGAGATCAGAGTCCACCGGGTTATCGCCCGGATGAACGTGGGAGGGCCAGCCTTCCACGTGACGCATCTCTCCCGGCAGTTGTCGGACCGGTGCACGACCACGCTGATTACCGGCGCATCCGGCCCCGGCGAGCGGGACATGACGTCCTTTGCTCGTGGCCAGGGGATTTCCGTCGAGGTCCTGCCCGCCCTCGGGCCGGAGGTGCGGCCGGGAAGGGATGTCTTGGCCCTGGCCGCCCTGATCCGGATCTTCCGGCGAGACCGGCCCCACATCGTGCATAGCCATACGGCCAAAGCCGGAGCACTGGCCCGGACGGCAGCGGTGATCGCACGGGTGCCGATTCGGATCCACACGTTCCACGGCCATGTGCTGGGTGGGCACTACTTCTCCCCTCTGCGCACCCGCTTCTTCATCCGACTGGAGCGTCAGCTCGCCCGGATCACCCACCGCATCGTAGCCATCTCGCCGGCCCAACGCGACGAATTGACCGACGTCCTCGGGGTTGCGCCTCGCAGGGCGTTTTGTGTGATTCCCTTGGGCCTCGAACTCAGGCGGTTCCGATCGATCGAGCCGGGTGGAAAAGCCAGTGCTAAGGAGGCTCTCGGACTCCCGTCTTCGTGCGTGCTTGTCACGGCGGTCGGACGCATGGTCCCCATCAAGCGGCATGATCTCCTGATCCGGGCTTTCGCGGACTTGACTCGGTCGGGAGAGAAGGACTGGCGTCTCGCGTTCACCGGTGGCGGACCGGAGGAGGCAAGGCTCAAGGTCTTGGCAGCGCGGCTCGCGGTAGCGGATCGGATCAAGTGGCTCGGGTGGCGAGAGGACGTCGCTCCCGTGTTGCAGGCATCCGATGCCCTGATCCAGACTTCCGACGACGAGGGCACACCGGTATCGGTGATCGAGGCGGTCGTCGCGGGGATTCCGGTTGTGGCGACGCGGGTGGGGGGGCTCGAGGACATGCTGGGGGACGTCCAGGAAGCCCGGCTGGTCGAGCGGGGTGATGTAGAGGGCGTGACCCGAGCCATTCGTGAGCTTCGGGCGGAGGCATGCGTCGTGTCCGATGCGACGCGGGACGCGTTCGTGGCTCGGTATTCGGCGGAGCGCCTGGCCGACGATACGTGGAGTTTGTACCGGTCCGAGCTGAGTCGAGCCGGGATTGAGTGTGCGCTCGGACAACCGAGAATGTAGTGCGGGGCCCCTAAACCAACCTGAAGAGAACCAATGACGACAGCTACGGATATGATTGCGCCCCACGGGGGCGTGCTGGTCGACCTCATCGTGGACCCGGACCGGGCGGAAAGCCTCAAGCAGGCCTCCCGCGACTTCCCGTCCTGGGATCTGACGGAGCGCCAGATATGTGACCTCGAGCTCCTGATGAACGGGGCCTTCTCTCCGCTGACGGGGTTCCTCAGGCGGGACGACTACGAGTCGGTCTGTGCCCGGATGCGACTGGCGGATGGCACGCTTTGGCCGATGCCCATTACCCTGGACGTTTCGGACGAGTTCGCCCAGTCGATCTCCGAGGGCGACCAGGTGGCCCTGAGGGACGCCGAGGGTGTGATGCTGGCGGTCCTCACTGTCGAAGACAAATGGCAGCCGGACAAGATGGCCGAGGCCCAGGGCGTGTTCGGGACCACGAACACCGAGCATCCCGGCGTCGACTACCTGATGAACCAGGCAGGGAACACCTACCTCGGCGGCCGGATCGAGGGTCTCTCCCTACCCGTTCACTACGACTTCAAGGGACTCCGACTCACGCCGATGGAGACGCGAGAGCTCTTTCAGGCGGCGGGTTGGTCTCGTGTGGTGGCGTTCCAGACGCGAAATCCCATGCACCGCGCCCACCAGGAGCTCACCCTGCGGGCCGCGGAAGAGGTGGCGGGTCACCTCCTGATCCAGCCGGTGGTCGGGATGACCAAGCCGGGCGACGTGGATCATTTCACGCGGGTCCGATGCTATCAGGCCCTTCTGGACAACTACCCGGCGGGGGTTGGCCAGCTTGCGCTGCTCAATCTCGCCATGAGAATGGGCGGCCCTCGGGAGGCCGTGTGGCATGCCATCATCCGCAAGAACCACGGCTGTACTCATTTCATCGTGGGGCGCGACCACGCCGGCCCCGGGTCGGATTCCCAGGGGAATCCCTTCTACGGCCCCTACGACGCACAGGAGCTCATGAGGGAATGTGCGGACGACCTGGGCGTCGAGATGGTTCCCTTCCGCCTGATGGTCTACGTACCGGACAAGCACGCGTACATGCCCGTGGACGAGGTCCCCGAAGGAACCGAGACCAAGTCCATCTCCGGCACGGAGCTCCGGGAGCGCCTCCTGAACGGCGACGACCTCCCGGACTGGTTCACGTTCCCCACCGTGGCGTCGGAGCTTCGCAGGAGTCACCGGCCGCGGGCGACGCAGGGATTCACGGTCTTCTTCACCGGCCTTTCCGGATCGGGGAAGAGCACCGTGGCGAACGTGCTCCGGGTCAAGCTGCTCGAGCGGGGCGGCCGTTCGGTCACCCTCCTGGACGGCGATCTCGTGCGGAGGAACCTGTCGTCGGAGCTCGGATTCTCGAAGGAGCACCGGAATCTAAACATCCAGCGCATCGGCTTCGTCGCTTCCGAGATCACGAAGGGCGGCGGCGTCGCGGTTTGTGCGCCCATTGCTCCCTACGACTCGGTCCGGCAGGAGAACCGTCGACTCATCAACGAGGTGGGCGGCTACATCCTCGTCCATATCGCCACCCCCCTCGAAGTCTGCGAACAGCGCGACCGGAAGGGCTTGTACGCGAAGGCCCGGGCGGGGATCATCAAGGAGTTCACGGGCATCTCCGATCCCTACGAAGAGCCTGAGGACGCGGACCTCCGGATCGACACGGCGGATATCACGCCCGAGGAGGCGGCGGACCAGATCATGGCCCACCTCGTCGCAGAGGGGTATCTCACGGAGAACTGAAGCGCAGGCTGCGGCTCGCCGCGACCTGGGCCCATGAAGACGGGAATTCCTTGACGATAGAGGCCTGGATCACCCTCGGGGTGATCGCTGTGTGTCTCGCCCTCATGGCAGCAGACAAGACGGCTCCTTCGGTTGTGCTGTTCGGAGGGGCCGTTTTCCTGATGCTCGTCG
>JAHEKK010000326.1 GCA_024638395.1 Gemmatimonadota bacterium
ACCCGCCGCGAACTGGACTGGGACGAGAACAAGAGGGAGGCCCGGATCTGGATCGTGGGTACGGACGGTCTCGGGGCCAGGGTCTTCACGGGCTCGTCCGACGACCAGGACCCAAAGTGGTCTCCCGACGGCCGTTGGGTGTCGTTCACCCGTCCGGTCGGGGAGAGCGACAAGGTCCGGCAGCTGTTCCTCCTTCCCACCGACGGAGGAGAAGCGGTCCAGCTCACGAAGCACGCCACGAACGTGGGGTCCTACGCCTGGGATCAGGAAGGGCGCACGCTCTATTTCCAGGCCAACGACTCCCTGCCTGACGACGTGGAGAAGGAGCAGAAGAAGGGAGACGACACCATCTTCATCGACGAGGGCCCCAACGGCCAGACGCGGGGCAGTTGGAACGGAGTGTGGCGCGTGGCGGTGGAACACGCTGCCGAGCCCCTGGAAGCCGAGCGGATCACTCCGGAGAACCGGCGTATCGGCGACTTCGCCGTATCGCCCGACGAGAATCACCTGGCCTACACGTACCGGGAAGAGAATCGGCGGAACGACGGATTCCAGTCGGAAGTGATGCTCCGGAGCCTGGCCTCGGGCGAGGAGACACCCATCACGGCCAACGACGCACCGGAGTCCGGCCTCGCCTGGTCGCCGGACGGCAGGATCCTGACGTTCGTGGCTCCCGATCTGGAGGACTGGGAGCTCGACCAGGGCAACTTGTACGCCTACGACATTCCCCGCGAGCAGACGCGGCAGCTCCTCGAGGACTTCCAGCCGGACATGCGAGGGTACGAATGGGCCCCCGGCGGCGATCATATCGACTTCGAGGCCCTGGACCGGACCGACGCGAACCTCTACCGGCTCCACGTGGCCAGCGGCGAGGTGGAACCCCTTACGGAAGGCGTCGGGATCACCTCGGGCTCTAGCTTCGACTCCGGCCACAGCAGCGTTGCCTTCCTTCGGTCGGGCCCCACGGCGGCCGGTGATGTATGGTTCCGGGACCTGGGGACGGGCCAGGAGCGCCGCCTGACCACGGCGAACCCCGTCCTCGCGGAGAAGAGCCTGGTCGAGCCCGAAGTCGTGCGCTGGTCCAGTGCCGACGGCCTCGAGATCGAAGGTTTGCTCTACGAGCCGGAGCGTTCTAGCCCGGGAGCCATGGTCCTGGAGATCCACGGCGGCCCGGCCGGTGTGTTCAGTCGCACCTTCGACCCCGATGCCCAGCTTCTCGTCGCCGCCGGCTATGCGGTCCTGCAGCCCAACGTGCGAGGCTCCAGTGGATACGGTGACGAGCTCCTCCGGGGCAACATGAACGACATCGGGGGCGGTGACTTCCAGGATTTGATGACGGGTGTGGACGCGATGATCGAACGCGGGGTGGCCCACCCCGACTCGTTGGCGGTCAAGGGATGGAGCTACGGAGGCATCCTCGGGGGATGGACCATCACCCAGACCGACCGGTTCAAGGCTGCGAGCCTCGGCGCCATGGTTGCGGACTGGCGTAGCGAGTTCGGCACGGGATTCAACTTCGACGTGGTCCGCTGGTATCTGGGCGGTGATCCGTGGTCCAACGGCGAGATGTGGCAGGAGCGGTCGGCGTACAGCCACCTGGACCAGGTCGAGACCCCGACCATCCTCTTTCACGGGGCGGAGGACCGGACCGATACCATGGAGCAGTCCATGAATTTCTTCGCCGGTCTCCGGCACCTGGGGGTCGACGCCCGATTCCTCCTCTTCCCCCGGGAAGGCCACGGCATTCAGGAGCCCCGTCATCGACGCACCCTCATGGTCGAGGAGATGCGGTGGATCCACAGATACGTGAAGGGGCTCGAGGATTGGACCCCTCCCGCCCGGCCGACGGACGAGAAGAAGGAAGCCGTGATCTCCTGAAGCTCTGCGCAAGTCGGGCGGGTCTCGTTGGGAGCGCCACGTTCCCCGGGATCCGATGTTCCCTGGTGCAGACCGTCGCTAGGTCTCTGTCGGGGGCCGGGATGGACTCACCGATGCGACGGTGTCGGGGACGTCGCCACGGCGGCTGCGTCTGAAAGCCCAGAGCAGGAAGACCACGACGGCCCCACCGGCGGCCCAGGCCGCGGGTGTGGAGCCTCGCTCGATGAGGGACGCCATGGCCGATCCTGACGCGGTGAACAGGATCGCGCCCGGCACGATGCCCAAGGCCGTGGTCCACAGGAAGCGCCACCGGGAGACCGAGGTCAGCCCGGCTCCCCAGTTGATGGCGGTGAAGGCCACCACGGGCAGAAGCCGAAGGACCAGGAGGCCGCTCCACCCCGCCTGGTCCACCAGGGCGTCGGTACGGTCCAGGGCCCGGACGGGAACGATGCGGCTGGCGACGGGCCGCCCCAGCGCCCTGGCGATTTCGAAGCTGATCCATGCGCCGGCTAGGGCCCCGGTCCAGGTGATGAGGGTGCCGGTGACGGGGCCGAAGAGTGCTCCGTTGAGCATGGCCGGGGCTTCGGCGGGAATGGGCAGGACGGCTACACCGGCCATGACGATAGGAGCCGCAAGCAGGGCCCATCCTCCCATTCCGGTGAGCCAGGCCTCGAGGGCCACGAACATCCCGTCCACACGTCCGTCCCGTCTACGGTGGGTGGCCGGGGGCGAAACGAGAATCGACTGTCCGGCTCCGGCCGTCGTCAGCTACCCAACGGAAATGTAGAAGGCCGGGTTTCACGCCGCCCGGGGGCGGGTCCTCTTCGACGGTCCCGGGGGAGGGGGGTCAGGGCTGGACAGGGCGACGCGTGGATGTGGACCCAAGGGCGGGCCTGGGACGGATGCGTTCCCTCGGGGATGGATTGGACGGACGGAATGGTCAGCCAGGAGGCCAGGGGATTCAAGCGTCTTGCAGGTACCATCGTTTCTCCTCCAGGTCCAGGTAGAGGGTGACGAGCCGTCCCGAATCCAGTACGACCCGTAGGTATTTTCGGGAAATGGGGGTCCGCCACCATTCGTCATCGATCCGCCACTCTTCCCGGATGTGATCGACCCGGCGGACTCGTCCACGGAGGTGGAGTGCAGTGGGGCGACCCAGGGGGTCCGTGACGACGCGAACGGGGCGGGGCTGGTTCAGCGTGAGGAGCTGCCGGGCTCGAGACTCCCGCCGCTCCCGTGCACCGGGCGCCTCGGCCAGCAAAGGTTGAGGAGACGTCATGGATCGAAGCTCATGAGGGCGTGGCGGCGCTCGGGAATCCGAGACCAGGGGTCCAGCTCCACGACCCGGTAGAGTGGGGAATAGCCGATCCTGAGCTTGAGCTCCCGCACGGCGGTCCGGAGGGGGTCGGGGATCGATCCGCCTGTGAGTGTACGCCCCTCCTGACCCCGACCGTTCTGGTCCTTCCGGTCGAAGAGAGCTTCTTGTGCCGTTCCGGGTCCGAAACGAAAGAACTCGACGAAAAGGCTCTCGACGGCGCGGGGCGGTGGTTGGATGGACATCTTGGCCTTCAGGGGACGGGCCATGGGGTCGGGCGTCCCTGCCGGGTCCTTCAAGATGACATCGATCTGCCAGGACCCACCTTCCTCCAGATGGGCGCCCAGACGGATCCCCAACACCCCCCGGCCCCGGCGGGCTGGCCGGGCCAACGCCCGCTCCAACAGCCGGTGGATGGCGCCATGGATGGTCTCGGTCTGGCCGATGGGCACCGGGAAATCCAGGGTTGCCCGAATGGGCCGCGGCCGGTATCTGGGATGGACGGGGTCGATCCTGGCGCCCGTGGCCCAGGCCAGAGCGTCCCTTCCCTGGAGGCCGAACTGACGGATCAGGTCCGATTCCCGAAAGGACGCCAATTCGCCCAGGGTCTCCAGACCGAGACGCTTCAACCGCCCGGTGATGAGGGGGTCCACGGGGAGAGCCGAGATGGAGCGGGTGGCCAGAAAAGCCGGGAGCTCCTCTTCGGAGACCAGGCAGGGTCGCCCGGGACTCGAGGATGCGGCGGCAACCCAGGCACCGAACTTCCCCGGAGCCATCCCGACTCGCAGGGCGGCTACGAGGGGGCGGGGGAATATACGGAGGAGGGAGGTATAGATTCGACGGATCTGGCGGGGTGGGGGACCGTAGAGGCGTTCCAACCCGTCCATGCCCACGAAGACGCGGCCGTGTTCCGCAGGCTCTACGACAGGGCTCGTGTCGGAGATGGATTCGACCATCTCGTGAACCACGGTGTCGTAATGGGCCGGATCGGGCTCCAGCAAGGTGAGGGTAGGACAGAGCCCCACGGCCTCGGAGATCAACTGCCCTGGTTCTACGCCTGCAATCGAAGCTCTTTCAGAGACTTGCCATATTTCTCTTCGAGTACTTTCTCCAGATCTGAGAAGGGCTACCGACGTAGAGTCGAGCCCGGGAGACCGAACCAGTTCGAGGCGAAGTTCAAAGGTGGGGAGCCAAAGGCACAGGGCCACACGGCTCCCTCGGCTTCCACGCTGCGGAGGAGGTTCGAGGGCAGTGCTTCCGCCGGGGCCAGGAGAGAACAAGACAGGTGACCGGTAAGATCGATTCCGAAAATAAACCGTAGGGATACCGAAAATAAACCGAAGAGAAAAAAGCGCAAGCAGACGATGAATCCGGTCGTGGGACTCATCCCTGCGGCCGGATTCGCCCGGAGGATCGCCGGGGTCCCCGGAAGCAAGGAGGTGATTTCACTCCCTCCGAGGGGTGAGCCCGTCATTTCCCTTTCCCTCGAGGCCATGGCCCGGGCCGGCATACGCGACGTGGTGGTGGTTCTACGCCCCGAGAAGAAGGACATCCCC
>JAHEKK010000327.1 GCA_024638395.1 Gemmatimonadota bacterium
GGTCAAGGAAGCTCTGGAGGTGACGCGGGAATCGAACGCTCCTGCGGCGAACATCCTCTACGCTGGTCTGGAGCGGCACGAGGAGGGCACGGAGCGCGTCCTGAAGGCCATCGAGAACCAAGGCCTCATCGAGTTGAGCAAGCTGGAGAAGGGCCTCGTTTGGCTGGCGACACTGACCAACGTTGCTCCGCTGCTGGGCTTCCTCGGTACGGTCATCGGGATGATCGTGGCGTTCCAGTCCATCGAATTGGCGGGAGAGGTGGAAGCCACCCTGGTGGCGGGCGGCATCAAGATCGCTCTGCTGACCACGGCGGCGGGTCTCACGATCGCAATCCCCGTGAGCATCGCCCACAACTACTTCGTATCCAGGATCGATGCACTGGTCATCGATATGGAGGAGTCGGCCCAGAAGATGATCGACGCACTGTATGCCATGGAGACGACCAAGGCAGCGTCCTGATTCGAGCCGGGCCAGGGTGGCCCGGACGCCCGGAAGGAAGAGAGCGGGGCCGTGCGACGGAGCGCGGCCCTGCTCTCTTTTTATGGTGGGGCGGTCGAAGGTTTGTGTAGGTATGGCGCCTCCCCTGCCGGGATCTCATCCTTGGTCGGGAAAACAAATGTTTTTATGATGGTCCGAGTTTCATGCCCCCTCGCCGGATCTCGCCGGTTGCCGCCGGGTTCCAAAGGGAGGGGACGATTGATTCTGATCCGCCACCCCCGGGCGGGGAAGAGAGTTCACCGTTGATTCGCGTGCTGATCCTAGTGGCAGGGCTCCTGGTTGGAGGTGTGCTCCATCCATCCCAGGCGCGGGCGCTGGAGGTGGTGCCGGACTCCATACAGGATCAGCTGAACGCCGGTCGCTTCTGGAAGGCGAGTGTGGCGCTTCGGGCGCACCTCGCCCCCCTGGCGGAGGCGAGTCTCGAGGACCGCCTGATCCTCGCCGGGGCGGAAGCCGGTTGGAAGAACTGGCCTGGCGTGATCGAGGTCCTGGAGTTGGGCGCCCCCCAGGCCGGCGAGTCGCCGGGCGCGTATTGGTATCTCCTGGGCATGGCGAAGGAGCAGCTCGGTGACCTCGGTTCCGGACGGGAGGCGCTTCAAAGGTTCCTCACTACCGAGCCCCCTGGGTCCGCCACGGCACTCGTGGCCCGCTCCAGGCTCCTCCGGAATCCGGCGGTCCCCCCGGCAGCCTCGGAGGGCTTCAGTCAGGTTGTCGATGGCCTGGTGGCCCTGCGCCAAGCGTCTCCCGTGCTGGCCGACTGGACGGCGCTGGAGTTGGCGGAGCGCTTCAGTGAAGAGGGCCGGCCGGAGGAGACGGGCCGGATTCTGGATCTGGTGGTCGGCGCGGCTTCCGGCCGGGCGGGGTGGAGCTGGGTGGCCGATGCCTGGGCCCGTGCCGGCGATACCGCACAGGCCCTGCAGGCGCTTGAAGCTCTGGATCCGGACGCCCCCATTGCCCCTGCCCCGGCCGCCCTCCTGGAGAAGGTGCTGCCCCTTCGCCTGGCCGCAGGCGACACCGCTCGGGCCCTGGAAGAGGCGGTGGCCCTGATCGGGCTGGCGACCCGCGGAGCGGGGCCCCTTTCGGCGGCGCGCCTGATCATCGAGAAGGGCTCAGGGCTCGATGGCCCCGGGCTGGCGCGAGTCGCTTTGGCGCTTGGGCGGGGTGGCGAGCACGACTTGGCACTGAGAGCGTGGGACCTGGCCGAGGGGGCGGGCGCGGTTCTATCGGATCCCCAGCGGCTCTCCCGAGCGGGCTCGCTCCTGTCAGCGGGAAGCCGGGCGAGCGCACGGGCGGAGTACCAGGCCCTTGCCGAATCGCTGGATGGCAACGTTGCGGTGCCTGCGATTCGGGCTCTCATTGGTCTCAACAGGGGCCAACGGGCACAGGCCCGCGCCCTTGAGGACGAGCTCATCCGCCGATTCCCGGAGCGGGAGGAGGCACTGCAGATCGCCTTCCTGCGAGGGGACGACCTGCAGGACGCCGGACGCCTCGATGAGGCGATCGCTGCCTACGAGCGTGTGGTCGCCATGTCGGGGGCCGCCAACCTGGCGGGTCTGGCTCGCATGCGTTGGGGTCACATCCACCTCACGAGGGGGGCGTACGCGGAGGCGGCCAGCGTCTTCGAGGGCTACCTGGAGGAGTTCCCCAACGGCCGCCGCTGGGACGAGGCGAGCTACTGGGGAGCATGGGCTGCAGTCCAGCACGGGCAACCGGAGCGTGGGGCAAGGCTGGCTGCGAGGCTGCTGGAGGGAGGACCCCTCACCTACTATGCCGTCCTCGCGGAGGGCCTCGATCTCGGAACGCCGTCCACCGGCTTGGAGGAGGGCCGGCCGTTACCCCAGCCGGCCTGGGTCGGAGCGGAGCTGAGCCTTCTCGAGATGCTGCAGGGTGCCGGCCTCGAACGGGGGGCGAATGCCCATGTGGCTGCCATGAAGGAAGCGGCTTGGGACTCCGACGACGTGCTCATGCGTCTCGCCCAGGAGCTCAACGCCCGGGGGCGGACGATGGATGGCATCAACCTGGGGTGGGAGTTGAGGCGTCGGGGTCGAACCTGGGACAAGACGCTGTTGAGGGTCGTCTACCCGTTCCCGTACCGCGACATGGTCATGTCGTTTGCCGCGGAACGGGGATTGGATCCCTACCTGCTCGCGGGCCTGATTCGACAGGAGAGCGCGTTCGTGCCTGACATCGTGTCCCGCGCGGGGGCCGTGGGACTCATGCAGGTCATTCCGGCAACGGGCCAGGAGCTCGCGCGGGCCGTCGGACCCCGTGGCTTCCGAAGTGACGCCCTCACGACGCCCGAGGTGAACATGCACCTCGGGACCCGCTTTCTGGCGGATCTGCTCAGACGCTATCCCGATCTGCCTCTGGTCTTGTCGGCGTACAACGCCGGGCCCACCCGGGCCGACCGGTGGCGAAAGTTCCCCGAGGCCTCGGACCCCGCCCGATTCACGGAACGCATCCCCTTTGCCGAGACCCGCGGCTACGTCAAGAACGTGACCAGGAACCGGGCGCTCTACCGGTACTTGTACAGCGAAGACGGGCCCGCAGCGACGGACCGGTAACGCATCACCGGTTTACGGAACCGGTCTTTTCGAACCGCTGCGGCGCTGTGTCTCCGGCGCTTTCCGCACCCCCTCGCCTTCTCTTCCGGCGCTCCTTGCACGGCCCTGTTCGCGTCGCGACAAGCTTCGTCGGAACTGGTGCTTGACGCTTCCGCCGCGTCGTCCCTATGGTGGGCTCGTACACGTGTTTTTTCTCAGGCGCGGAGGAATGCGGGAATGCCGAAAGGGACAGTCAAGTGGTTCAATGATGCCAAGGGGTATGGATTCATTGCACGCCCCTCGGGCGGCGATGACGTGTTCGTGCATTTCAGCTCCATCAAGACGGAGGGTTTCCGCACCTTGTCCGAGGGCGATGAAGTCGAGTTCGAGGTCATGCAGACCGATCGCGGCCTCCAAGCCTCGAACGTGATTCGGGCCTAGCCCCCCGGATTCGTCGGACGCTCCAGCGCCCCGTCGGCCCAAGTGCCGCGGGGCGTTCTTTCGTCCTCCCAGAGCCAGCAACCATGGATGTCCCCCCGAAAACCGTGCCCAGGGTGTTCCTCATAGACGCCTATGCGCTGATCTACCGTTCGTTCTTCGCCTTTATCAACCGTCCCCTCACGAATGCGAGAGGGGAGAACACCTCGGCGCCGTTCGGATTCGTGAACTTCCTCCTTGGGATCAGGGATGACCATGAGCCCGACTACATGGCCGTCGTCTTCGACTCGGGGCGCTCCCACCGGGAGGAGGTCTACAGCGACTACAAAGCCACCCGTGAGAAAATGCCCGATGAGCTGAGGGCGAGCCTTCCCGTCATCAGGGAGCTGGTGGAAGCCTTCGGAGACCGGATCGTCTCCGTAGACGGGTGGGAGGCCGACGACGTGATCGGCACACTGGCGCTCCGTGCCCGCGATCAAGGCCTCGAGGCCGTGATCGTTTCCGGCGACAAGGATTTTTATCAGCTCGTCGGCGAAGGAGTGCACCTTCTCAACCCAGGCCGGGGCGGCCCCAACGGAGTCGCCGCGGATTGGGTGGATGAGCGAAATGCGTCGGAGAAGTTCGGTGTGCCACCCGAGCGGGTGACCGACTACCTGGCCCTGGTGGGCGATTCCTCGGACAACGTGCCGGGTGCGCCGGGGATCGGCCCAAAAACAGCTCTTCAGCTCCTCGAGGCCTACGGTACGGTCGAGAGTGTTCTCGAACACGCTGACGACGTATCCGGCAAGCGGGCCCGGGAGTCACTGCAGAGCCATCGCGACGACGTGCTGATGTCGAAGGATCTGGTGACCATCCGGACGGACGTCCCACTCGATCAGGACCTGGAGGAGCTCAGGGTCTCGGAGCCGGACCGGGAGCGTCTCCGGGAGCTCTTCGTAGATCTCGAGTTCCGCTCCCTCATCGACCGGGTTGCCACGGCGGACGGCGAGGCGGATGGAGCCCACACGGTAAAGACCCACTACTCCGTGATCTCCGACCCGGCACAACTCGGCAGGGTGGTCGAGGCTTGCAGGAGATCCGGAACCATGGGTCTTGCGCTGTTCAACCGAAGCCTGCAGCCCGCCCGGGGCGGATTGGCCGGCATCGCGGTCGCCCCCGAGGAGGGGCGTGCCTACTACCTGCCCGTGGGTCACGAGTCCACCCTGAGCCTCGCCCTGGGAGACGTGGACGACGGCCGACCCGGCAACCTGCCT
>JAHEKK010000328.1 GCA_024638395.1 Gemmatimonadota bacterium
CTCGGCGAAGTGGGCGATGGTCTCCGGATTGGCTTCGTCGAATTCGCCGACGGTGTAGAGCACGGGGACCTGGATGGTCGGCAGCATGGGCGTTGCATCGAAGTTGCCGAGGGTGCCCGTGACCGTGAACTCACTCGGACCCCACATGTACTCGTAGATCGTCGGATTGTAGCCGGCGAAGGTGCTGTCCAGATCCGCTTGCACCGGGCGAAGCCAGACGTAGCGCCCATAGAACTCGTTCAGGGCGGCCTGGTAGTCGGGTGCGTCGTAGGCCCCCTCCGCCTCCCGGGTCTCTACCGCCCGTACCATGGAGTCGGGCAGCGTAGCCAATAGCTCCCGGGCATGGGCTTCCCAGGCCCGTGCATCCAGGGCGGCGCTGGCGAGCACGAGGCTCACGACGCGGTCCGGGTGGGCCCGGTAGTATTCGACCCCGAGCATCGTCCCCCAAGAGTGCCCGTAGAGGTGGAACTGCTCGAACCCCAGGTGTTCCCGAAGGGCCTCCAGCTGCCCCACGAAGCGCTCGACGGTGAAGGCCGTCGTATCGGTGGAAGGATCCGACTTGCCGCTGCCCAACTGGTCGTAGCGGACGACGGGCCGGTCGTCGCCAAGGGCTTCCATGGCCTTCAAGTAGTGGCTCGTGAATCCGGGTCCTCCGTGAAGCAGGATGACCGGGGTCTGTATCCCCGAGCCCGTGACCCGGTACCACATGCTCCCGCCGTCGACGTCCAGCCGGCTACTGTCCGTCAGGATGGCTTCGTAGGAAACGGGCTCGGGCGACCCGTCCCCGCAGGCGCCGAGGGCCAATCCACATGCCAAGGTCAGCAAGCACATCGCCCGCATCGTGGCCTCCTTTGGTCGTAGGGCGGGTCGTAGGGCGGGGTAATCTCCGGCGGCGATCACTCCACCACAATGGCTGATGGCAGCCGAGGCGCTTGTCCCCTGCCTGCCGGGGCTACAGACTGACGTCCCCCCGAGCCAGGTCACCCGTCGATCCACGGAGCAAGCAGCGAATGCGCAGCACCCCACGCCCCCGAAACGCACTGCCTTCACGGCTCCTCGCCCTGGCCGTCGCCGCCTCGTCAGCGGGGGTCGCCGGGCCCGTCGCCGCCCAGTCTGAGGCCCCGGTGCCGGCATCGGCGCCCACAGAGTACTTCTTCCCCTCGGGCGCGGCCTTCGATCCCGGGATCCCCTCGCCGGAGGCTTTCCTCGGCTATCCCATCGGACACTTCCACACCCGCCACGACCGCATCGTCGCGTACATGGAAACGCTGGCCGAGCTCTCGGATCGCGCCACCGTCCAGATCATCGGCTACACCTACGAGCACCGGCCCATGCCCGTGCTGACGGTGACGGCGCCCCAGAACCACGTCCGTCTCGAAGAGATCCGGCAACAGCATTTGGCGTCACTGGATCCCGCGACTCCAGCGCAGGCCGAAGGAGACCGCCCGGCCATCGTCCATCTGGGCTACGGGGTCCACGGAAACGAGACGTCTTCGGCCGAGGCCGCGATGCTCACGGCCTACTGGCTCGTGGCCGGCACCGGCGAAGACGTGGCCCGGTACCGGCAGGAGGGGGTGTTCCATATCGAGCCCGTCCTCAATCCCGACGGGCGGGACCGGCACACCCACTGGGCCAACATGAACCGGGCCCAGCCCTTGGTGGCGGACCGCCTGGACCGGGAGCACAACGAGGTATGGCCGGGGGGCCGGACGAACCACTACTGGTTCGACCTGAACCGGGACTGGCTCCCCCTGGTCAACCCCGAGAGCCGGGCCCGCATCGACTTCCATCACCGGTGGCGTCCCCAAGTGGTGACGGACTATCACGAGATGGGAACGAGCAGCACCTACTTCTTCGAGCCCAGCAAGCCGGTCGGATCCTGGAACCCGCTGCTGCCTGAGCAGCTCTACACAGAGATCACGGTCGACTTCGCCGAGTATTGGCGGGACGCTCTGGACGAGATCGGCTCCCTCTACTTCACAAAAGAGGTCTACGACAACACCTATCCGGGGTACGGGTCCACCTATCCGAATTTCCTGGGCGGGCTGGGGTTGGTGTTCGAGCAGGCAAGCGCTCGCGGACACATCCAGGAGAGCGACCATCACGGGGTCCTCACCTTCGCCTTCGCCATCCGGAACCACGTCCGCACGAGCCTGGCCACCGTGCGTGCCGCCGTGGAGGAGCGAGGCGTTCTCCAGGCCTATCAGCGTGACTTCTTCACCTCGGCCCTCGAGGAAGCGCGGGCCTACGACGTGGGTGGTTGGGTGTTCGGACACGCGGTTGACCAGACGCTCAACCGCGAGTTCCTGGACCTCTTGATGCGCCACAGGATCGAAGTCCATGAGCTGGCGACACCTCAGCAGGTGGACGGGACCGAATTCAGTCCAGGAACCGCGTGGGTGGTCCCGGCGAGCCAACCCCTGTACCGACTGGCCCGGTCCATCTTCGAGCGCACCGAGAGCTTCGCCGACAGCGTCTTCTACGACGCGTCGACGTGGACCACGAGCTTGGCGTACGGAATGCCCGACGGGGAGCTTCGATCGGGACAGCTCCCCCTGGGCGCGGCGCTGACCCGGGTCCCTGTGCCCGAAGAGAGCGTGCCCGTTCCAAGGAGCTCGATCGCCTACCTCTTCGACTGGCGGGACTCCGGAGCGCCACGGGCCCTCAATCTCCTGCAGAAGGCCGGTGTCCGGGCCGAGGCCGCCTTCCAACCCTTCACGGCCTCGACGTCGGAAGGACCCGTGGCCTTTGCACGGGGGTCGGTCTCGGTGCCGGTGTCGATCCAGGTCCTGAGTCCGGACTCCCTCCACGCGGCGATCGCCGAGGTTTCCCGCGCCACCGGCGTTCCTGTATCAAGCGCCACCAGCACGATGTCCGCGGCCGGCGTGGACCTCGGAAGCCGGAGCTTCAGGCCCGTACGAGCCCCCAGGGTCCTGTTCCCCATGGGAGAGGGTCTGTCGGCCTACGAGGCCGGCCAGCTCTGGCACCTCCTGGACCAGCGTGTGGCCATGCCCGTCACCAAGGTGGACGTCGCCGACTACGGCCGGGCCGACCTGGCCAACTATGACGTGGTGGTCCTGGTGTCGGGGAATCTGGGCTTCCTCTCCGGTGACCGGCTGGAAGAACTCCGGTCATGGGTACGTGCCGGGGGCACCCTGGTCGCGACCCGTGGCGCCGCCGCGTGGGCGGCAGGGAACGAACTGACCCCCAACATCGACCCGCCCGGGTCGGGAATGCCCCTTTCCGAGGAAGCCCCCGGCGAGCAGTCCCGCCGGGACTATGCAGACGCCTCCGACCTCCTCGGCGCGCAGGCCATCGGTGGCTCCATCTGGCAGGCCGATCTGGACACCACCCATCCTCTGGGCTTCGGGTACGACCGGCGCTTCCTTCCGGTTTGGCGGGACCATTCGTTCTTCTTCGCGCCGAGCCGGAATCGCTTCAGCACGGTGGCCAGGTTGGTGGACGGGGATCCCCATCTCAGCGGATACGTGTCCGCTCCCAACCGGGGTCGCCTGGCGGGGTCGCCTTCGGTGCTTGCCGACCAGCTGGGGCAGGGGACGGTGGTCCTCCTGGTGGACAACCCGAACTTCCGGGGCTACTGGCGGGGCACCAATCGGCTCTTTCTCAACGCCCTCTTCTTCGGGAACCACATCACGGTCCCCTGAGCCGCGGGGGGCCGAACAGGCCCCTGTCGAGAGGAGAGATGCCACGTCCCCGGACCGGGACGAGGGGTCAGCGCTCCGGCCGGGTGAGGCCGCCGCGGAACAGGGCCCGGGTTCCAGGGTCGAGGCGGACGTCGGCGGGCGTTTGGTCCACATCCAGCTCGAATCGTCCCTCCCGTCCGTCCAGGCGGATCTGGTGGACGGACGCCGGCGTGAGGTCGCCTTCGAAAAACACCCCGACCTCGAGGGGCAGGTCGAACACCGGTCCCCGGTCCTGGACCTGACGGAGCTCCACGGCCACCACGCCCCGACCGGGGTCGTAGGACCAGGAGCCGGTCAAGTGAGGGTTGCCACCCTGGTACAGCCATTGGTCGAAGAATGAGGAGAGGTCCTGCCCGGAGGCTTCTTCCATGACCCGACGGAAGTCGGCGGTGGTGGCGTTGCCATTCATGAAGGCGGCGTAGTAGGTCCGGATCCCGTCCCAGAAGACCTCGTCTCCCAGCCGCCCGCGCAACATGTGCAGGATCCAGGCGCCCTTCTGGTACGTGGCGACGCTCGTCACGCGACTCATGTCGTCCAGGTTGTCATGGACGATCCGGTAGTCGGGGTTCTCGTCGTACCAGCTCCATACCCGATCGGCGGCGGCCCGGAGGCCCTCGACGAACTCCTGCTTCCCGTAGGCATGTTCGATGAACAGGAGGGTGAAGTAGGTGGCGAAGCCCTCCGAGAGCCAGATGTCGTCCCAGTCGGCCTCGGTCACGGCGTTCCCGAACCACTGATGGGCCACCTCGTGGATGATGACGTTCCTCCAGCGTGTGGTCCTCTCGCCGGTGACCGAGCTCTCGTGATACATGATCGCCGTCGCGGCTTCCATCCCGCCGCCGGTCACCGGAGACGTGATGTTCGCGAGCTTTTCATAGGCGTAGGGACCGACCCAGTCCTGGTAGTACTCCATGGCCCGACGGGTCGGCACGGCGAAGTCGTAGAAGCCGGCATCCCGGTCCTGAGCGTAGACCCACGTTTGAAGGGGAACGCCCTTCGCCTCTCCCAGATGTTGGACGGCGAAGC
>JAHEKK010000329.1 GCA_024638395.1 Gemmatimonadota bacterium
GAAGGCGATTTCTACGGCTACGACGACGACGACGACTACGGGTACGAGGATGACGACCACGACTACGATCGTCGTCGGGCCAAGCCGCGTGTTCGGGGCCACGTATCGGACGGACGCGGGTATGTGGATGCGCAGGTGACGGTGAAGGCAGGGCCCGTCAGGGTGCGGGTGCGGTCCTAGCGAACCTCCGGTCAGCGCAGCAAGCCGGGGCCCTCCGGGCGCTTCAACCGAAGCTCCGGGGGGCCCTCAGTTCGTAGCGACTCCTCACGAGAGGCTCCTCCCTTGGAAAGTTCGACCCGAGCGCCGGTCCGCTACTCGGCCCGGAGCACCACCGCGGGATCGATGCGGGTCGCTTTTCGGGCCGGAATCCAGCTGGCAAGCAGGGCCGTGACCAGAAGGACGAGGGTGGCCATGGAAAGAATGACAGGGTCTCCGGGCCTCACACCATAAAGCAGGGACGACAGGCTGCGGGTGAGCACCGCAGCGCCGGCGACTCCCAGAGCCACCCCCAAAAGGACCATGCGAAGCGTGTGGCCCACCACCAACCTGCGGACCTGTTGGGCCTGGGCTCCAATGACCATGCGGAGCCCGATCTCCTTCCGGCGGCTCTCCAATCGGTAACTGACCACGCCGTAAAGCCCCACGAGCCCGAGAATGAGCGCCGTCACCGATGCGGTGCCCAGGAGGAAGAGCGTGAACGTGCTACGGACCATGGTGCGGGCCAACGCCTGGTCGAGGGTGCCGGGGAGGGAGACGGGCACGCGAGGGTCGATGTCCCGCACGACGGAGCGCACGGCTGCTGCTGCTGCTGCCTCCTGACCGGGAGGTGCCTTCACCAGCACGTCCACCCACCGGCTGAACCATCCGGCCGGGTCCATGGCTCCGATGGGAAGGTAGAGAATCTCCGTCGGCGGCTGGCTCGGGCCTGCGCCCAGCACCGGGTCGACCACGCCGACCACGGGGAACCAGGGCGGCCCTCGCAGGGGCGCGGGATGCACGGCTCTCGTCAGGGGGTCTCCCTCCGGCCACAGGCGTTCGGCGACGTTACGCGTAGCCACCGCGACCGGCGGTCCTCCCATGTCGGCCGCTTCCACGCCTCGGCCGGCGCGGATCCGGTTGCCGAGGAGCTCGAAGTAGCCGGGTCCGATGAAGGCGACGGGGACGCAGGGCGGAAGCTCGCCTTCGGCCAACGTGACGCCCTCCACGTGGAGACCGTTGCAGCCGCGGGTCGCCATGGGCGTCGGTCCCAGCGCCGCCCTGACGAGTCCCGGCCTGCCCTCGAGCCCGTTCATCAGCCGGGTGCGGAACTCCTCGACGGCCGGGGCGTCGGGGTATGAGGGTTCGGGTAGCGACATGGTGGCCACGACGATGCCCTCGGGGTTGAAGCCCGGGTCTTCGGCCGTCATCTCTCGGAACGTCTCGAGGAGGAGAGCCGACCCGGCCAGGAGCGGGAGCGCCAGGGCCACCTGAGCCACGACGAAGCCACTCCCGATGGACGACGTGGCCCGTGCCGAGGCACCCGCCGCACCCACCGTGGCCCCCGCGCCGCTGAACCGGAGGAACGGATACAGGGCAAGGACCAGCGCGGTCCCGACCGTGAGGGCGAGGGTAAGGGCAACGGTGGTTCCGCCCAGCTCCACCCGGTCCAGGCGTGGAAGCGTGGGGGGCGCCATGGCGACGAAGACCCGGAGAGCGGCCGCGGCGAGGATCAGCCCGAGGGCTGCGCTTCCCATGGCCACCCAGAGGCTCTCGGCGAAGAAATGGCCCAGCAGGCGGCCCCGGTCGGCGCCGAGGGCCCTCCGCGTCGCCATCTCGGCGGCCCGGCGCTCCGCGCGCACCAGGAAGAGGGTTGCCACGTTGGCCAGGGCAACGAGGAGCACGATGGCAACGGCGCCCAGGACCACCCACAGGGGTCGTTCCACGTCTCCCAGGATCTCCTGACGCAGAGGCCGCGCCGTGGCACTGAGGCCGTACTCGTCCACCAGGGTGCCGTAGAAGGGGGCCAGGTCAGGAAGACGACGGGTGAGCTGGATCAGGTCCTCGATCGCCTGCTCACGGCTGATCCCGGGGGCGAGGCGGCCCAGGGCATACATACGGAACGAGTCGTCCAGGGGCATCCCGGCTGGGACCGCGTAGGGAAGCCATACGTCGATGGAGCGTTGGGGTAGATCGACACCCCCCTCCATGACCCCCACAACCTCCCTCGGGCGGCCATCGAGCTGGATGGCCCGGCCGATCACGTCGGCATCGGAGCCGAAACGACGCTCCCAGAGTCCCTGGCTGATCATGACCGGAGACTCGCCCTCGAGGGCCCCGTCCTCCGGAGTGAGGAGGCGACCCAGGGCGGGTCGTGCGCCGAGAACGTCGAAGAGCCCGGCGGTGATACGGACGCCCCGGACCCGCTCGGCGTCACCTTCTCCAACCAGGGTCAGGAGTCCGGGGTCCCAATGGCCGCCGAAGGCCTCGAAGGTGCGGTTCTCGTCTTCGAAGAACTGGTAGGTGACCGGGGCCAGAGGGTTGGTGTTCGGGCCTTCCATGATGTGGGTGACCCGCATCACCCGGTCTGCAGCCGGGTAGGGGAGGGGCCGGAGCAGGACGGTGTCGACGACGGTGCCTACCGCGGCGACGGAGCCCAGACCCAAAGCCAACGTCGCCACTGCCGGCAGGGAGAAGCCCGGAGCGCGCACGAGGAACCGGAGGGCTTGGCCCTGGCCCGTAAGGAAGTCTCGTGTGGAAGCGGGCCACTTCCCATCGGGGGCGTCCTGTCCGCGAAGTGCGCCGTGCTTCTCGTGTTGAAGCCGGGTTGCCCAGGCATCGGCCCACATGCCCCACCAAAGACCCGGACCGGCCCGGCCCCTGCTGCGCGCTTCCGTCCACTCGCCTCGCCATTCCCGGATCCACGGGTGACGGACGCGTGGCGGCAGCAGGCCGGCTGCGAGCCGAAGCCCCCAGGGGCCTTTCCCCGAGCTCCCTTCACCCTTGCTCTCTGGCGGTGGCCGGCGCTCCGGCTCGGGTCCCCTCTCCCGATCAGCCATGGGAATCCACCCACCCCAGAGATCGCTGCCGGGCGGCGATCTGCGCCTTGGCTTCGGACAGGGCCTCCTGTCCCGCCGAGGTGATGCTGTAGTATCGCCGGGCGGGACGGCCCTTGGTGTGGGCGTTGACTTCCTCCTCCCACTCGCCCGCGATTCGCCCGGTCTCCTCCAGTCTCCGGAGAGCGGGGTAGACGGTTCCCGCAGATAGCCCCGTCCGGTCGATGACGTCCAGGCCGTACCCCGCGCCGGCTTCGAGGGCGGACAGGATCAGAGCGGCGTTGTAGCCGAGCCGTCCCTTCGGGCTGGGGGTCATGGGCCCTCCCACGATGAAAGTCGATTTCGATATAGTCTATAGCTTTTTCGATATAGTGGCAATGGACTCGTCCAGTTCTGAACGCCCACGCCATGGGCAGAGCTTCCCTAGGTCTTGCCCAGGTGCGTGACCAACCACCAGATGTTGCCGCCCCCGTCCTTCACGCCTCCGTAGCGGTCCCCGTGGGGGAAGTCGCGGGGATCCTGGATCGAGGTGGCGCCGGCGGCGAGGGCGCGCCGGTAGGTCTCGTCGCAATCTTCGACGTAGACGTAGAGCATGCCCGGTCTGGACTCGTCCTGGGCCCGGGGCTCGCCGAGCATCAGGACGGAATCACCGATGGTGACCTCCGCATGCATCACGCTCCCGTCTTCTCGCCTCCGGGGCTCCCCGCGGAACTCGGCGCCCAGGATGTCTTCCACGAAGTCCAGGACCCTAGCCACGTTCTGGACGGCCAGATACGGCGTGACCGTTCCGAGGCCGAAGGGGTTCACGATCCGCCTCCTGGACGGTACTCCCGTTCGGCGTTCGCCTCCACCTCCGGGCGATAGAAGTACACGGGCCTCAGGTCGCCGGTCGCATACCGTTCAGCCTGATCGTCGAAGTGGGGAGACGAAGGGTCTCCATTCTGCCCTCCCGCCGTGATGGCCCGTGCCCGAAGGCTGTCGCCGAACTCGACCACCGCGACGAAGCTGTTCCCCCGGGTGCCATAGATCTTCTTCGTGTCGTTGAACGTCCGTTGGCCGTAGGCGGCAAGTGAACCCCAGGCCGAAGGCGTGAACCCCACCGGGATGCTGGGCTCGTCATCGGAGAAGGGCTGGACGATGTCTCCCGTCAGTCGTTGGAAGCGGTTGATGTCTCCCCACGGGGTTCTCCAGTCGCCGAAATCCTGAGCCAGTTGAGTGATGGCGTCGGCCAGGGCGGTCAGCCGTGCCCGGTCTCCGTTTGGGTCGCCGGAGCGGATCCCGTTCAACCGGTTCCCCCAGAAGATGGCTACCGAGGTCTCCACCGACTCCACGCCGAAGCGGTAGTCCCAGCCGCGAAGGAGCTCGATGGGTTCCGCCAACGGGGCCCTGAAGGCGTCGTCCGCTGGCAGTCCGTCGTAGGCCGCCAACAGGAGTGGGATCATCTCGGCGAAAGCCGGCAAATAGCTGTCGTAGGCGGCATCGATGAGCCCCTGGAGGTCGAAGTCCCGGCGACCTTCCAGGACGCGAAGGGCGTGGACTCCCCGGGCATTCTCCCGGTACCGGTCCATGTAGGGAGGAAAGTCGTCGATGTCCGGGCTGGCCGGGTTGCCCACCCCCGCAGCGGTGTAGGGCCAGTTGTTCGTATTCTGGATCCACCCGTTGGGCGGGTTGATGACGAGTGGGCTTTCCCGGACGC
>JAHEKK010000330.1 GCA_024638395.1 Gemmatimonadota bacterium
ATTTCCCGTATCGCCTTCCGGGAGATGTCCCTCGAAGGGATGATTCCCGGTGTCAGGAAGTCTTCCTGGTAGGGTGTAGAAGCTTCCCCACGGGGTAGCAGAAGAGGCCCGGCCGGTTTCTCACCGGCCGGGCCTCTTTGCGTCCGGGGCTGCCCCCGTTCTTCGTCGCTAGGAGGACCTGATTCTCTCCCTGGCTTCGACGATCTGGAGCCTGGCTTCGATCACGCGCCTTTCCCGTCCCGCCTCGTCTTCCTTGCGGCGGGCGTAGTCACGCTGGGCTTCCAGCACGTCCTTTTCCAGCTTGGAGAACTCGGCCTGGAGCTCCATGGCCCTGGACAGCGTGGCCTCGTCGGTTTCCTGCAGCGCCTCCAGATCCCGGGCAACGCGCTCCAGCCGCATCTCGGCCTGGAAGACGCGCTCGCCTGCCCGCGACGCCTCACGGCGGGCACGGACATGGTCTACCTGCCGCTCCAGGAGGGTGACGTGGCGTTCCAGAAGCCGCTTTTGGAGCTCCTCGTCCTTTTCCTGCTCTTCGAAGGCCTTCTTCTCGGCCTCCTTGTCCTGCTTGTCCGCCAGATCCTTGCGGGTCTTGATGACGTCGATCTCACTCTCCTTGACGTCGACGGCAGCTTTCGCTTCGGCCAGTTGCAGGCGCAGGTCTTCGACCTCGGCTTCAAGCGCTGCGGACAGATCCCGTGCCGCATCCAGGTCGGCCTCGATGGCGCTCTCGTCGCGGTCGGCCACGAGGCGCATGGTCGTAGCCCGGTCCTGGGCGGGCACGAGCGTGAGGTCCTGAGCACTGCCTTCCAGGGGAAGCGCGAGTGCCGATGCGATGAACAATGAGGCCACCGTCACCCCAGTCCTTCTGGCCACGTGATTGGAGCCGGTCATCTCTCTATTTCTCCTTGTTTCTTGAAACGCTTGTAACGCGTATTCATCAGACCATACGCCGGCAAAAAAGTCACAACAAGACTTCGGTCTCAGCGTGGCCGGACGATGAATTCGACCCGCCGGTTCTCCTGGCGGCCTTCCACGAAACCGTTGTCAGCCAACGGCCGGCTCTCACCCAGCCCCAAGGCGGTGAGGCGCCCGACCGTGTTCGGGAACCGGGAGGTAAGGTATTCGAGGACGGCTTCTGCCCTCGCTTGACTCAGGCGTCGGTTGAACTCCTCCTCTCCGATGGAATCCGTGTGACCCTGGATTTCCACCCGGAGGTCTTCCCGCTCAGCCAGGATCTGCCCAACCTCGTCGAGGGCCGCCTGGGACTCGGGGCGCAACGCCGCCTGGTCGAAGTTGAAATATACGTTGTGGAGGATGAGGCGCCCGGCCTCGATCCGCAGCTCGGCCTCAGAGCATCCCTGGGCGTTCACCGGAGAGCCGGACGGCGTCCTGGGGCATTGGTCCAGCCCGTCGGGGACGCCGTCCCCATCGCCGTCGGATGCACAGCCGGTCTCGTTCACGTCGGCGCCGGGCAGGGTACCCGGGCACTCGTCCAGACCATCCAGCACGCCGTCGCCGTCGCCGTCGGAGCTGCAACCGTCCTCGCCGACGCGGGCGCCCCGCGGGGTTCCGGGACACTGGTCCAACGGGTCCGGCACGCCGTCCAGGTCGGTGTCGATCTCGCACCCCGTCTCGTCGACCAGGCCCCCGGGTCGGGTCCCCGGACAACGGTCATCCTCGTCGTTGATGCCGTCGCCGTCCTCGTCTCCGCTGTTGTGGGTGAAGAAGGACACGCCGATGCTGGCTTCGGCCCCGAACAGGGTGCCGCCGGACACGGTGCTCCCCAGGGTTTCCGTGCGCAGGTCCTCCAAGGCCGAAGGCACGTGGTGGATTCGCAGGTCGGAGCGGATGGCGAGCTGGGGGGTCAGGAAATAGCGTCCGCCCACGCCGTAGTTGAACCTCGGCTGGGCCTGCCTCTGGGAGAGTTCCGCCCCCCACACGGCGAGGCCGGCGCCGGCGGCTACGAAGAGCTGGACGTTCCTTCGAGGCTGCAGATTGTATCCGACGGTTCCGCCGGTGAAGAACGCGTTGGTGTTCCGGAGCTGGAACCCGGAGATCCCCGGGTCCGGGTATGCGATGCGCACGAGGGCGTTGCTACCGTCCAGCTGGACGAAGAGGTTCGATGGAAACGTATAGCCGACTCGGGCGCCGAAGAGGGCGTCACGCCGAAGCTGGTCCCGGTCCAGGTCCGGGGAGAACTCGACCGCGTCCGCCAGACCCCCGATGAATCCGTTGATTTCCCACGTTTCGAGCCCCCACTTGCTCATGGGGCTCTGCGCCTGGACGGGCGCGGTGGCGATGCCGAGGAGCATCAAGCCCAGGGGCAAGGCCCTTCGCAGCCGGATCGTCATGCTTCCGGGTCTCTGGATGCAGTCGGAGGGAGGGGTGCCTGAACGCTTGTTCATGGGTCTGTTCTCCTGGATGGGGCACCGACGCCCCTCGCACCGGAGAAGGTCGTCGGACAGCACCACTTATTGTCGAACCTCCCGCTGCATGGGTTTACCGGTTCCTCCGTGGGGTGGTTCCCCCGTCTGTCCCGGCTTTGGGGGGTCTCCGGCATGAACAAACGTTTTATTCCCGTCGATAAGAGTGGAGCCGGGCCCGGGTCGGAGGGCCCACCAGCGGGGCCGGGAGGCCGTGGCTGGCACCGGCAGCCCCATCAACGAGAGGCCTATCATGGCCAGGACACGAGGTGGCGGATCGCCTTTGGAGATGCGTGACCCTGAGACCACGCCCCTGGTCGACGAACTTCGGAGGCGGGGCAGGGTGATGGCCACCGAGGGGCAGTGGGCCGACGCGGAGCGCACGTTCCTCGAGGTCGTCCGCCTCAGCCCCAACCCCGAGACCTTCCACGACCTGGGGGTAGCCAGGCTTCGCAACGGGAAGCTCCAGGAGGCTGCGCAGGCTCACTGGAATGCACTGGTTCGCGCTCCCGGCGAAACCCGGTATGCCCTGGCGTTCGGTGAGCTGTTCCGGCAGCTCCGCTTCGAGAGTTTCGACCCGGCCCTGGAGGACATGGCCGTCCGGTGCCTCACACGTCCGGATCTCAACCCCTTTCCCTACCGGGCCGTAGCGGGCTCCATCGCCGCCTGTCATCCGGTGCTGGAGCCCCTCCTCAGCGCCGAAGGCCGGGTTACCCGGGACACGCTATCCGCCCTGTCGGGCCAGGAGCTGTTCGTGGCCCTGTTGGAGAACGCGCTCCCGCCCACTCTCGCCTTCGAAGATCTCGTGCGGAGAGTGCGCGCTTCCTTGCTGGGGGAGGCGTTGGCCCATGAGGGGCCGGACTCCCGTGAGAGTCAACACGCACGGGTCGGTCTCGCCGTATCCCTCGCCATCCAGGGGCATCTCACCGGCTACGTGGCCCTGCCGTGGGCCGCGGAGGAGGAGGAGGACGTTGAACGGCTGCATTCGTCGGTTCTAGGAGGCCTCGCCGCTGGCGACCGGATAACCGAGGATCCCCTCGCACTGCGACTCGCCGTGCTGGGAGCCTACCAGCCGCTGGAAAATCTCTCCGGTCTACCGGCGCCGGACCTGGAATTCGAGGACCCGGAATCCCCCATGGCCCGCTTGTGGTTGCGGTTGGTGGTGGAGCCGGCCCTCCGGGCGTCCCTCGCCGAGGAGGTCCCCTGCCATTCGGGACCCTCGGACGACATCACCCGCGCCGTTGCCCGGCAGTACGAGGAGCATCCCTACCCAAGGTGGCTGCGACACGACCGCGCCGAGGCGAGACCGGCGGGGGACGCGGTCGCAGGCGCGGCCTGGGGTTTTCCCGAAGAGCTCTCCCTAAGCGCCGGCTTCCGCCCCTCGGGGCGCCCCCGCGTTCTGATCGCCGGGTGCGGAACGGGGAAACAGGCGTTGGACGCGGCGGCGCGGTACAGGAACGCCGAGATCCTGGCCCTCGACCTCAGCAGGGCGAGCCTGGGATACGCCGCCTGCAGCGCCCTTCAAGCCGGCGAGGAGTCGGTGGCGTTCCTTCAGGCCGACATCATGGCCCTCGGAGGGTGGGAAGAGGACTTCGACATCATCGAGAGCGGCGGCGTGCTGCATCACCTGGCGGACCCCGCGGCAGGATGGCGCGTGCTCCTGGACCGGCTCCGGCCCGGTGGCCTCATGCGGGTGGCCGTCTACAGTCGCCTGGCTCGCCAACCCCTCGACCGTGCCCGGAGTGCCCTGGCGCGTGGAGGGTTCGACGACAGTCCGGCATCCATCCGAGAGGGCAGACGTTGGCTGGCGTCCACCCTGTCTCCCGACGACCTGGAGGTGGTCGCGGCCTGGAGGGACTTCTACTCCCTGGATGAGTGCCGCGATCTCCTGTTTCATGCCCATGAGCGGTGTTTCGACCTGGGCGAGCTGGCCGTTGCCGTGGACGACCTGGGCCTTCGCTTCCTCGGTTTCGAGGGACTCGGCGAAGGAACCCGGGCGAGCTTCCTCTCGAGATATCCGGCGGCGCGTCGCCTTGACCTGTCGGCGTGGGAGGCCTTCGAGGAGGAATTCCCGGGGACGTTCTCGGGGATGTACCACTTCTGGGTCGGGCGCCGGGACGGGTCGCCCTGAGAGGTCCGTCGCTGAGGGTTCCGCGACGTGGAGCCGGACGGCTTCCGACGCCACCCGGCGACCCGTGCAACCGCGCCTAGAACCCCGGTAGCTTCGGCCCCCGCCGGATCAACCAGAACAGCGCCAGGGTCGCGGCGACCCCGATGGCCACGTGGAGGAGGTCCTCACTCGTC
>JAHEKK010000331.1 GCA_024638395.1 Gemmatimonadota bacterium
GGACCTTCCCTGGCGATCACGGCGATCTCAAAGGCGCTCGTTTCCCCCGGACCGAGAGGGCCAGGATGGGTGGCCACGAAGTCCCCTCCCGCGAACGCGAAGGTCCAGGGCCCTGACGAGCTCGCGCCGTCGTAGTCGACTTCGGCCGGAATGGCACTCGAGACCGTGATCGCCCCCGACGTGCTGTCCTGCCCGACGTTGCGCACCGTCAGCGCGAAGACGGCGCTCTCGCCGACGTCCACGGCCCCAGGCGAGACGGTCTGAAGCAGCTCGAGGTCCAGGGGCGTCGGAGAGACCTCGGTCCGTACCGAATCAGCGCTGTTGGTGGGATCAGGATCCAGGGTTCCTCCCGCGGCCGACGCGATGTCGAGATAGGTGCCCGGTTGAGGAATGACGATCCGCACGGTGTCCTGCAGGGACGCGCCCGCGTCCAGAACCGGGACCGCGTCCCACGAAACGGTCGATCCAGTTACGGCCTGACCCCGGCTGGCGCTGACGAATGCCACGCCTTCGGGCAGCTGGTCCACGACGACCACGTCCACGCCGGGCGCGGGGCCCAGATTGCGGGTGGTAATGAGGTAGGTCACCGTATCGCCAGGGGACGCCGTGGCGGGTCCGGACTTGACCACCTGCAGATCCGCTCCCTCCGGCTCGCCGCCCGTCACATCCGTGAACAGGGTCCGGGCGTTGTTGCTGTCGTCGGTGTCCCGGGACTCGGTCTCCACGACCGCCCGGTTCCGGAACCGACCCTCGAAGGGGTACCGAACGCTCACCAGGGCGGAGCGGGCTTCGCCGGATCCCAGCGCATCGATGGACGGCCAACGCACCCATCCGTCGTCGCCCAGGTTGCCGTTGTCGGAGGCGGACACGAAGGCTGCGCTGTCGGGAACCCTATACCGGTACCTAACGCCTGTCGCTCCGCCGGGGCCCCGGTTCCGCACCCGCACCGTGTACTCCACGTCCTGTCCGACCTGGGCTTCCGCGGGACCATCCAGGTCGATCTCCACGTCGGCCCCGGCGCCCTCGGCCACCACGGTGGTGACGCTGGAGTCGTCGTTGTCGGGATCGGGATCGGCGGTGAGCTCCGAGACGACCGCAGTATTCACATATTCGCCGGGGGCCGGGAGGAGCACCCAGACGGTGTCCTGGACGCTATCGCCCGGATCGATCTCGTGGATCATCTCCCAGCGTACAGTCCGGCCCTCCACGGTGAAGATGCGGCTGGCATCGATGAACTCGGCGCCCTCGGGCAGTCGGTCCACCACGTCGACCCAATCGGCCAGGTCCGGCCCCAGGTTCGTCGTGGTGATGAGGTACCGCACGGTGTCGCCCACCTGGGCCGTGGCGGGGCCCGACTTCACCACGCTAAGGTCGGCCATGGGGATGTCGCCTACCGTGGTCGGCTCAGCGGCTTCGTTGTTGGAGAGATCCGGGTCGTCGGTGTCGGAGTCGACTTTCGCCCGGTTGACGAAACGTCCCGTGTCGTCGTACCGGACGAACACGGTGTCGAACACCTGTCTGCCGGCCTCCAGACGAGAGATGGGGGGCCAGGTGACCTGGCCGTCCGCGCTCAGCACGCCGCCGCCGGTGGCACGGACGAAGGTGCCGCCCGCGGGAACGGTGTGACGGACACGGACGGTCCGCGCCGACTCGGGCCCCAGGTTTCGCACCCTGAGCTCGTAGGACACCGTGGCCCCCACCGTGGCCCGCTCCTGGCCCACCAGGCGCATCTCCAGGTCGCTGTTCCCGCCACCCCCTTCGCCGTCCCCACCTTCCACGTTGGTCGTCGCGGAAGCCTCGTTGTTGCCGGGTCGGGGATCGTGGGTGAGTTGATCCGCCTCGGCGCGGTTGACGTACCGGCCCGGCTTCGGAAAGCGGACCCAGACCGTATCGTGGACGGCGTGGCCGGCGCCGATCTCGTGGATCATCTCCCACCGGACGACTCGTCCCTCTCTGGTGAATTGGCGAGTCGCGGCGACGAATTCGGCCCCTTCGGGTAGCCGGTCCACCACGTCGACCCAGTCGGCCAGATCCGGCCCCAGGTTTCGCGTCGTGACGACGTAGGGGACGGTTTCCCCGACCGTGGCCGTGGCTGGGCCGCTCTTGGCGACCTCCAGATCGGCCCGGAGAGGGAGTGAGACGGTCGTGGCCTCCTCGGCCCGGTTGTTTGACGGATCCGGGTCCTGGCTTGCGGCCTGGACTTTCGCCCCGGCCACGTAACGGCCCGGGCTCCCATACCTCACGACCACCGTGTCGAAGAGGGCTGCTCCCGCCGGCAGGCCGGCCACCGCGGGGAAGCTCAACAGCGTACCGTCCCGGGAAGCGCCGCGGGTGGCGGACACCAGGGCGGCCCCCTCCGGTACGACGAAGCCGACCTGGACGTCCGTGCCTGCCTCGGGGCCTTCGTTCCGCACCCGGATCTCGTAGGCGACGTGCTCGTCGACCAAAGCCCGCTCCGGGCCGACCAGCCGGATCACCAGATCCGCCGGCCCGTTGCCTTCGCCGCCCTCGCCCTCGTGCTGGCCTCCGTCCAGGGCTCCGACGGTCGCCTGGCGCCCAGGGGGCGTCTGGCCCGCAAGGGGGAGGGTTGTGGTCCAGAGGAGCAGGAGGAGGGGTATCAGGGTTGGCCAGGGGACAAGGCTCGGCCCCGGGCGCACGGACAAAGCACGCCCAAACCCACTCCATACGCGCCGGACTGCTGTCAAACCACCTCACCACCGAGAACGGACGGCGTTCGCACCCGCTATTGGCAGGGCCGAATCCGCCGGACCGGCGACCAAAACAGGGAAAAGGGTTGCCACGGTGAGCCCCTGGAGAGGCGGGCGCAAGGGCTGTTACATCGCTGCGTTAACGCAACCTATCCTGTTGCAGGATGGCAACTTACGTCGCCGAGGCCGGCTTCAGACCCCATAGGGAGGTCGGCGGGTCTGGGGGAAGGTCCAGTCATTCGGGAACATACGGCGCAAGCGAAATACGAATCTCAGTTCTTTTAATAGAGGCGGAAAACCCGACGGAAGAGTCCGAAGAGGGGGGTTGCCGCCTTGACGCCTCACGTCCCGGAAGGTCCGCCGCCGCCAGCGAACGACGTCGGCCAGGCCGGAACGGGGGGAAGGAGCCGTGCAACCTTCTTGTGGATCTCGTCATCGTAGCTATAGTGATGAGTTATATAGTGATGAATTGAAGCCCCGGAACGCCCTGGAGCGCTCCCCATGAGCCAACCTCCCCTGAGTCCCATCACGTACCACGTCCTCCTGGCCCTGGCGGACGAGGCTCGTCATGGATACGGCATTCTCAAAGAGATCGAAGCCGTTACGGGGGGCTCTCTCACCCTCGAGACCGGCACGCTGTACGCAGCGATCCGCCGGCTGCGCTCCGAAGGTCTGATCGAAGCCGCCGCGTCCGAGCCCGGAGCCGACGCCCGGCGGAAGAACTATCGCCTTACGCCGGAGGGCAGGACGGCCCTGCGGAGCGAGACCCGCAGGCTCGCCCAGGTCCTGCTGGCCGCTCGGGCGAAAGAGGTGTTGCGACCGTCGTGAACAGGTGTGGAAGGGGAGCGTGATGAAGACGCCCGAACGACTTTGGCGATGGCTGTACCGGAAGATCCTCGAGACGGCCCCGACGGAATTCGTCGCGGAGTACGGGTCCGAGATGGCCGACGCCTTCGACTGCCGCCGCCGTGACGCCGGCTTCGGGCGCCGGACCTGGGTCACATTGCGAGAGCTCCTGGTGCTCCATCGCACCTGCCGCGGGCTCGAACGAGAGAACAACGGGAGGGGTGGAATGTGGGGAGACCTCGGGCAGGATATCCGCTTCGGCACCAGGACCCTCCTGCGAAACCCGGGCTATGCGGCCCTCTCCGTCCTCACCCTCGCCCTGGGCATCGGCGGGACCGCCGGGATCTTCTCCGTCGTCCAGGGCGTGCTCCTCGAGCCTCTCCCCTATCCCGAAGCCGAGCGCCTGGTCCGCATCTACCCCAGCGACGTGGATCGAGGGATCGAGAGAACCGCTTTTTCAGTTCCGGACTTCGAGGACTGGGAGAGGGAAAGCCTCCTGTCCGCAAGCATGGCCCTGTACAGCGTCTGGCCCACGCCCCTCGGCGGCAGTGAAACGCCCGTTGAGATCGACCTGGCCTTCGTGACGGGAGGATTCTTCGAAACCCTCAAGGCATCGGCACAGCAGGGGCGTCTCCTGGCGCCCTCCGACGAATCGGAGGACAACCGGGTGGTAGTCATCAGCCAGGGGCTCTGGGAACGGCGGTTCGGGTCCGACCCCGGCGTGGTCGGGTCCGTGATCTCCCTGAACCACAGCCCTTTCACCGTCGTAGGCGTTGCTGAGGCCGGCTTCGCATTCCCGTCCGAGGCAACGGACGGGTGGACCTTCATCTCGACGATCCCACAAAACTCCATCCCGACCGAACGGCGTTTCGTGAGGTTCGCCAGCGGACTGGCGCGCCTGGGGCCCGGGGTGACCACGGCAGCGCTCCGTGGGGAGCTGGCCGCCGTGGCCGCGGGCCTCGAGTCGCGGTTCCCCGAGACCAACGCGGGAATCCGGGACGCGAGGGTCGAGCCACTCCAGGACGTCATGGTCGGAAACGTGTCTGCCGGGCTGTGGATCCTCATGGGGGCGGTCGGTTTCATTCTCCTCATTGCTTGTGTGAACGTGGCGGCCCTCATTTTGACCCGCGCAGCGAAGCGCGATGGGGAAATGGCGGTGCGT
>JAHEKK010000332.1 GCA_024638395.1 Gemmatimonadota bacterium
CCTCCTGCTGCCGGTGAACCGCTGCGTGGATGTCCCGAAGGAGCTTGTGGGGATTCACCCCGAGTCTCTTGAGCTTCTTCTTGCCGACCCGGAGGAGCGTGCGCAACGACGCGACGCGAACGCGAAAGAACTCGTCCAGGTTGGACGACACGATGGCGAGGAACGCCAAGCGCTCGAACAGCGGAACGGAAGGATCCTGGGCCTCCTGGAGAACCCTGCCGTTGAAGGCGATCCAACTCAACTCCCGGTCGAACAACTCGTCGGGATCGGGTGACGTCATGGAGGCGGATGTTGGGAATGGGAGCGTGCGATCAGGCGCATCGAGGACCTGGGGGGGAACATAGCCCATCACTCCGGAGGGTCGAGACGGGACGCTCACGTGGCATCAGGGCCGTTGCCAGGTGGGGAAAAACCAACCCTGCGGGGGCCGCCACTGCCAGGCTCGTAGCTCCCCGTCCGGGGTGCGTACCCCGCACCACACTAGGTCAGGGACTCCCCCGACTCCAGGCGTTCGAGGACCAAGTGGCCGATCGCTTCCGTAACCGAGAAGGCCACCGAAGCCCGAATGATGTTGCCGGCCACCGGGGTCCAGCGTAGCAACAGGCCCGCGCCGGCTCTTCCCACGATGGACCCCAGAGAGGCATACACCGTCGACTTGGCCAGAGAGGACGACAGGGCAAGTCCATGCTCTTTCGAGAGAGCCGCGACCATGGCGACCTGTATCGGCATGATGGCCACGGAGTCTGCCCCCGGAACGATGGCGGCGGCGGCGGCGGCCCCCGCTGCCACCGAAGCCCCGTGTATGATCAGCTCACAACGCCGGTGCACCTCTTTCGCCCCGGCCTTCGCGTCGTCGGACACATCACCTCCCTGGCTGACAGGCAATCTCGTTTCAACTTTGAACCCGTGAGGGCCGGTTCAGTTGCAGGGCCGCCTTCCCCTCCTCCTACGAATCCACCCTGCCCCGTTCCGGTCAAGGGACTGCCGGGTGCCCAGGCAGTCCCCTCCCGGTCCCCGGAGCCCCGGCGAGTTGCCACGGGTTCCGCCGCCGGAGACATTGGCCACCCCTTCCACCCAGGACGGATGGTCTGGATGAACCGACGTGAGCTCGTCCGAAGGGCGGCCATCGCCACCGCCGGCCTTGCCGCCACCGGAAGCCCGGCCATGGTGTCGGGCCTGTCCGGGTGGGGGCCGCCGCATTACGCACCCGACCAGACTCCACCGGAGCTCCTGCTTCTGGGGGGGCGCGTGGTCAACTCCGACGGTGCGCGAGACGCGGACGTCCGCATCCGGGGCGAGCGGATCGTGGAGATCGGCCCGGGACTGCTGCCCGGCGAAGGCGCTCGAATCGTGGAGTCGGCGGGGTTGCTCCTCATGCCCGGTGGCGTCGATCCCCATGCCCATCTCCAGGGCGGGTTCGCCGACGATCTGACCACCGGAACGCGGGCGGCGGTGGCCGGGGGCATCACCACCGTGGGCACCTTCGCGTACGGACGGGAGGGAGAGACCCCCGTGGACGCCCTGGACCGATGGCTTGCAGAGGTGCCGAGGACCGCCGTCGGCGACGTCTTCTTCCATGTCGCCGCCTGGCCTCCGACGCCGGCCTTTGCCGAGATGATGCCGGACCTGGCCACACGGGGGCAGCCGAGCCACAAGGTCTTCATGACGCGGAGGGACTTCGGGGCACACCGCGATGCGCTGATTCACGTCCTCGAGTCTGCCCGGGATGCGGGGGTTGTGACCCTCATGCACTGCGAGGACGCCGCGATCCTCGCCGACACCGCCCGCCGGCTGCGCGAAACGGGGCGCACGTCGCTGGCCCACTTCGCCGAGAGCCGGCCCGAGCTCGCGGAGGTGGCCGCCACACAGGAGGCGGCGGCCCTCTGCGCTCACACCCGGGCGCCCATGCACCTCGTCCACCTCTCGTCGGCGCGGGCCCTCGAGGCAGCGCGGGACCCGTTCCTGGGCACCCTGCCTCTCACCATCGAGACCCGCCCGCTGTACCTCTATTTCAGCGAAGAGTGGCTGCGCGGTCCCGAGGGTCCCCTCTACATCGGACAGCCTCCTCTACGGCCCGCCTCTGACGTGGAGGCGATGTGGCGCGGACTCCAGGACGGCCGAATCGACATGCTCGCCACGGATCACGCCCCCTGGACCCGTGCCCAGAAGCTGGACCCCGAGCTCGACATCGATCGATTGCGGCCCGGCGTCAGCGACCTCCGCTTTGTGCGCCCGGTGCTGTTTTCGGAGGGTGTCCAGCGAGGGCGAATGAGCCTGGGCCGGTACGTCGACGTGACCTCGACGGCCGCCGCGAAAGCCTTCGGCCTGTATCCGGACAGGGGTGTCATTCGCGAGGGTTCTTTTGGAGACATCATGGTTCTCGATCCGGAAATGATTCACTCCGTCCGGGCATCCGACGACCCCTCCAATTCCGACTACACGCCTTTCGAGGGATGGACTCTTCGGGGGTGGCCGGTCATGACGATCCGGCGGGGAGAGGTGGTCTATGAGAACGGAGAGGTCTCAGGGCAGGCCGGGTCCGGCCGCCCGGCCAACCGTCATCCCAGGGAGGTGGGGCAATGAGCGCGGTCGGCATGATCCTCCTCCTGTCTGCGACGCAGCTTCCCGAACCCTTCGCCACCCCGTGGAACCGGGCAATCCCGGAGGTGGTTGAGCGCCCCGCCGGTGCCGTTCTGACCCTCCCTCCCGGGTTCGCCGCCAACACCTTCGCCGAGGGCCTGGACAACCCCCGCCGGCTGGCTCTGTCACCCGGCGGCGACGTCTTCGTCGCGGAAAGCCGTTGGGGTCGGATCGTCGTCCTTCAGGACACGGACGGGGACGGGGTCGCCGACCGGAGGAGCGTCTTCGCCGAGGAACTGCAACGCCCCTACGGCCTCGCTTTCCACGATGGCTTTCTCTACGTGGGCAACAACGATGCCCTGGTGCGCTTCACCTACGACGACGGTCAGCTACGGGCGGCAGGCGCACCGGAGCATCTGGTGGATCTCCCCGTGAGCAGCGACGCTCTGGACCACGATACCGCGGAGCGCCTCGGCATCGACGTGAGCCGGACACGTGGCTTCAACCATTGGACGAGAAATATCGTGTTTTCTCCTGATGGGGAAAGTATTTACATCGCCGTGGGATCGGCGACCAATGCCATGCCGGGCACCGACCCGAGGCGGGCGGCCATCAACGAGTACCGGCCGGACGGCACGGGCCACAGGGTTTTCGCATCAGGACTTCGGAACCCGGTGGCCATGGCCTTCCATCCCGCCACCGGGGAGCTCTGGACCGCGGTGCACGAGCGAGATCATCTGGGCGACGAGCTGGCGCCGGACTTCGTCACGTCAGTGGTCGACGGGGGGTTCTATGGATGGCCCTGGGCCTACATCGGGCCCAACCCGGAACCCATCCTCAACGGCGAGCGCCCCGACCTGGTGGAGTCTACGCTCACCCCGGAAGTCCTCCTACCGGCTCATGCAGCCCCCATGGGAATGGTGTTTCACTCGGGGCGTGGGTTCCCCGATGACTACCGGCATGACGCTTTCGTGGCCCTTCACGGATCCATCAACCGGCTGGACCTGAAGGGCTATTCCGTGATCCGGATTCCCTTCGACGCGGGGCGGCCGTCGGGGCCCCCCGAAGACTTCGTGTCCGGATTCATCGTCCGTGACGACGAGGTAAAGGAAGTCTGGGGCCGCCCTGTGGACCTCCTCGAGCTCCCCGACGGGTCCCTGCTGCTGTCGGACGACGCGGGAGGACGGATCTTCCGCATTGCACATGTGGGCGGTTGACCTGGCGGGAGGCGACGTGCTAGAAGATGGTGTAGATGAAGGGGGCCAGGGCCGATCCCTGGGCAAAGACGAGGAGCATCCCGACGCCGAACATCACGAGGATGATCGGCAGCAACCACCATTTCTTACGGGCCTTCAGGTACGCCCAGAGTTCCGCGATTAGTTCCATCACCTTCGTTTCTCACCGGTCGAGGTCTGTTCTGCTCCGCCGTTCTTCCCCACGCCGGAGACGAGTCTTCGCCCACCTTCAGGGGCTAGAATTGGCGATTCAGGTCGCCTGAGCTGTGGTGCTCGACCCATTCGCTGGCGCCTCCCGACGCCCGGATCGCGTCCTTCCCGAAGGCTCTGCGCAACGCTCCAATCGGGGTGATGCAAAAGTAGTAGACGATCCCCATGAAAACGGGCGTCGTGACCCGGGATAATGCATGAGCGAACCCCATCCAGGTGGACTCCACCCGTCTGAGGCTCGTCGGCGCGGCCAGTGCCAAGAAGGAAAGGAGGCCCGCCAATGCCGCCATGACCCACGCGGCTCTCATGTGGTTCTGCCACCAGAGGAAGGCCGCGAGCGCGGCAAAGGCCGGGCCGAGGGTCAGGCCGAACTTCCGCCCCTGCCTCTTCGAATACCGGGTCGAGTCGATGGTCACCATGGTAGATCCTTCAGTCCAGCGCAAACTCTTCGCGCCAGTCACCGTCTTCCGACCACTCAGGCTGACATCGGCGGTCAAGGAGGAAAGGCCCGACGACGAGGAAGTCCATTTCCGTTCTCATGAAGCAGGCGAAGGCCTGGGCCGGATCGCATACAATGGGTTCACCCCGCACGTTGAAAGACGTATTCACGACCACGGGGCAACCCGTCAACTCCTCAAAGGCCGAGATGACCGCGAAGTACTCCGGGTTGGTTTCTGCGCTGACG
>JAHEKK010000333.1:0-2659 GCA_024638395.1 Gemmatimonadota bacterium
CCGATCTCGTGCTGTTCGGGGTGAAAGCCATCGACGACGACCAACAGCAGGTTGGACTGATGGTCGGTGAGATGCTGGGCCGGCCGTGCGCGTCGTCCGTAACCGAGATGACGGTTGCGTCGGGGAAGGTATCGGCCCGCCTGTCGGCTGAGGGAGGCACCCAGGCGGTCGAGCTCGACCTGCCGGCAGTGGTCACCGTGACGAAGGGCAAGTACGAGCCCAGATATGCCTCGCTCAAGGGGATCATGGCCGCCAAGAGGAAGCCCCTCGACGAGAAGGACGCCCCGTCGGTCGCGTCAGCCCTGATGGTGGAGTCTCTGGAACTACCCCCGGCGCGGCCCGAAGGGCGGATTGTCGGAGAGGGCACCGACGCGGCGGCGGAGTTGGCTCGGCTGCTCAGGGAAGAGGCGAAAGTCATCTAAGGTCGCCGGGGCAAGGCCCCTTTTCGGCGGCATTCGATCAATGGAGAGATGGTGAACGGAGTACTGGTCGTAGCGGAGTTGAAAGGACAGGAAGTACGGGGGGCGTCCCGGGAAGCCGTGTCGGCCGCTCGGGGAGTGGCAGCAAGCCTCGGTGGTCCCGTACACGTGGCGATTTGCGGCGGACCGGGAGTTGGAGCCATAGCCGCCGGCCTCGGTGAACAGGGAGCCTCCGTGGTCCGGGCCCTGGAATCCCCGGAGCTGGGGAGCTACCACGGGTCGGCGTATGCGGCGAGTCTGGCCGACATGATTCGCGACCACGGGTACGAGGTGGTGATTCTCTCGGCGACGGCCCAGGGCCGTGACCTGGCCCCCCGTCTGGCGGCTCGCCTCCAGGTGCCCCTGATGACCGACGGTACCGGCCTCGACGTATCGGGGGGCGATCTCGTGGTCACGAGACCCGTCTATGCGGGGAAGGCGCTGGCCCGGGTCCGGTCGGAGGGCAGCCCCGCCCTGGTTTCGCTCAGGCCGAATGCATTCCCGATCTCCGACGCCCAGGCTGACCCGTCGGTGGAGGTGACGAGTCCCGAAGCGCATGCTGAATGGGCCCGCTACAGGACGGGAGCCTTCGAAGCCTCCGCGGGTGCGGCCGTCGATGTCTCAGAGGCCAGCATCATCGTCTCCGGGGGGCGGGGGATGAAGGGCCCCGAACACTGGGGCGTCCTCGAAGACCTGAGGGATGCCCTGGCCGGGTCGGGAGGGTCGGTAGCCCTCGGGGCTTCACGGGCGGTGGTGGACGCGGGATGGCGCCCCCACGGCGAACAGGTCGGACAGACGGGGAAGACCGTAGCCCCCAAGCTCTACTTCGCCCTCGGGATATCGGGAGCGATCCAGCACCTGGCCGGCATGAAGACGGCTCAGGTGATCGTGGCGGTCAACAAGGACGCCGACGCCCCCATTTTCGGCGTGGCCGACTACGGGATCGTGGGAGACGTTTTCGAAGTCGTCCCCGCTCTCGCCAGTGAGATACGGGCGCTCACCGGGGCCTAGGACGCCTGCGCACGGGAGTGGCGGACGCGTGCCGCGAGCGCCGGTTGGGAAGCGACCTGGCGTTCCGGATCAAGGACCCGGGGGCTGGCCGCCCAGAAAGGGAACGGGATCGACCTCGCGTCCCCAACGCCAGATCTCGAGATGCAGATGAGGCGCCTGGGCGTTCCCGGACATTCCGACCAGGCCGATGACGTCGCTTTGGCGGACGGAGGCGCCTTCCTCCACCCTGATCTCGGAGAGGTGGGCATACAGGGACAGCAGGGTCTCGCCGTGGTCCACCCAGATCACGGACCCGTAGCCGCGCATGACCCCGGCAAACCGGATGCGTCCGTCGAGGATCGGGCGGACCGGCGTCCCGGTGGGGGACGTGACGTCGACCCCCCGGTGGACGTCCGGTCTCAGACCTTCCATCCGGATCCCGAAGGGCGAACGAAGGGCGCCCTGGATGGGCCATCTGGGCACCTGGCAACTCAGGACCACCGGGAGGAGCAGGGCCAGCATCGTCAGGCGGGCCGATGCCCATGCGAAGCCGGTGGCGCGCCGGTCTTCTTCGTTCATTCGCTCGCCAAGGACCGGCCCTCCAGCACCTCCAGCCCGGGGAGCAGGATCACGGATACGGCTTGACCTTCCTCGATGACCGCCACTCCTCGGGGGACGATCGCCAGGCCCGTCGCCTCGGCCAGAGGTGACACGAGGCCGCTTCCCTGATGTCCGGTGGTGAAACAAACGAGCCCTCCCGTCCCTCGATTGCCCTCGAGCCGCACACGGTAGAAATGGGTCAGATGTTCAGGAGACGAGAGCCGTTCTCCGGCCAGGGCCTGGATGCGGGGAGGGCCGGGGGTCAGTGAGCCGGCCGCGCGCCTCAGATGCGGCGCCACCAAGACGTGGAAGGTCACGAAGGCCGACCCGGGATTACCCGGGAGCCCGAAGACGGGGAGCCGCGCGCCGCCGCTCCCTGTGAGGTGTCCGAACGAGAACGGGCTGCCGGGCCGGATGGAGGTCCGCCAGAATGCCAGCTCGAACCGGGTCAGGGCCAGGGTACGCTTGAAGAGGTCGCGCTCCCCCATGGAGGCGCCTCCCGTGGTGATCAGAGCGTCGAGGGACGGCAGATCCACGAGGGCGTCCAGCAGCGCGTCGGGGTCGTCTCGCACGATCCCAAGATCCGTGGGTAGAGCTCCCTCCTCCTGGAG
>JAHEKK010000333.1:2669-4707 GCA_024638395.1 Gemmatimonadota bacterium
GTTACCCGGTTGGTGTCGGGGATCCCCGTGCCCGCCTGGATGAGGTCGAACCGGCTGGCATCCACGAGCTCGTCGCCGCTGGAGAGTACCCCCACCCGTGGCCGGCGGCGGACCAGGACCCGGCGACGTCCACACGCGACGAGGAGCCCAAGACCGGCGGGACGCACGAGGGTGCCGGCTTTCAGGGCCGTTACCGTGGCCTGGAGGTCCTGACCGGCCGGCCGTACATGTTTTCTCAGGTCGTCGAGGACCTGGATCACTACGTGTCCAGGACTGACCTCCCGGTCCGTGTGTTCGACGCGGATGACGGTGTCGAATCCCTCGGGAAGGGGGCCGCCCGTCATGATCTTGATTGCGGTACCGGGCGCCACGCCAGCGAGGGGACGCGTCCCGGGGAGGCTCGTTCCTGACACCGGTATCGAGACGGGTGGCTGGGCTCCCCCCAGCTCCGAGGCCCGGACGGCATACCCGTCCATGGCGCTGTTGGCGAAGGGAGGGAGCGTCGCGCCCGCCACCACGTCTTCCGCCAGGTATCGCCCCAGGGATTGGGAGGCGTCCACTTCCTCCGTGGGCAACGGCTCCCCGGATTCGAGAACGACGGACAACGCCTCCTCGTAGGTCAGCCAGTCCGCCGGGGCGGCCTCGAAGTCAGCCAAAGCCCGTCAGAAGCGCCAGCTGGCGCCCAGTGTGAATCCCCACCCGCCGACCCATTCATCCTCGGGCACCGCCCCCAGATTCTTGCTCGGATCGTCGAATCCGGTGGGAGTCGAGAGCTTCCACAGGTTGAGTCCGACATCCGAGCGGAGCATGAGAGCCTGGGAGAGAGCGTACCGGACACCCCCCCCGAATCCGGTCGTGAAGGACGTACCGAACTCGAAGCGATCCTCCGGCAGCAAGGCCTCCTCGAGGTCCGCACGCGCCGCTCCGTCGAAAGCGAGACCGCCGCCGGCGAAGATGTAGGGGCTCAGGCCATTCCATGTGCGGCGGCCGGTCAAGCTGAAGCCGAAGCGGACGTCAATGGCGTAGAGGCTCACGTCGGCCTCTCCGATGGAGCGGTCGCCTTCGGCTCGCCGCGGATCGATGATGTCGCGGGTGGTGGGCAGGAGAGAGGCCATGGCTTCGAGAAACACGGGCCCTCCGAGCTCGACGGCGTAGCGCCCACCGATGAGGGGGCCCGACTTCGGTCCGAAGTCGAACTGGCCGGTGGCCGCCGAGAACGTACCGGCGAAGAGGCCGGCCTCCTGGCCCCGGTCGATAGTTCTGTACGCCGACGGAATGCTCTGGCCCTCAACCGCAAATGGAAGGCCGACGCAGGGCAGAGAGGCAAGAGTGAAGAGCAGAAGGAGGTTTCGCATCATGACACGGACGCGTGCGAGGGATCGGGATCGAGGCGTATTTGCTCCGTGGGAACAACTCTGCCCGGTATGGAGGTACCCAAAAGACGAGGCGCCGGTTTCAGAACCGGCGCTGGATATTGTTGGGATGCGGAAACCCGGCCAGGGTATGGCCGGGGTGGTTGGCAAAGGCGTTGTGGCCGATACATGATAGAGGGGAGCCGGGATGCGCCGTCAGGCGGAAGCCACCTGAAGCGATGTCCTCGGAATCTACCTCAATTGGGCGGTCGGGACGGGCTCGTCTGCCCTCATGGCGCTGAATCTTCCGCAGTCGGCTCCCGTAGGGGAAAAAGGCGTGGGCCCCGACCCGTGACAAGGGGAAGTTCTTTCGGATGGACGGTGTGACGTGACACGGTGTTCCACATGTGGAGAAACGCTGGGCCCGGAGGAGAATCGGTGCCCCACCTGCGGGTCGGCGGTGGCGGTCCGGGCCACGGCTTCCGCGGGACACGTCCCGGCTCGACAGGGTGTACGGCAGTGCCCACGTTGCGGAACACAGGGGTTCGGTATCCCCTACTTCCGGCGGCCGGCCCACGTGGGTCTCATGGTGGGTTTGAGCCTATTCACCTGGGGGATCGGCGGCGTCGTCTACTACGCCTCGCGCCGGAAGCACGTCGTCTGCCGGGGTTGCGGACTCGGTTGGG
>JAHEKK010000334.1 GCA_024638395.1 Gemmatimonadota bacterium
GGTATTCGTCGGGGCTGTGGATCTGGCGGGGCGTCAACGGGATGGTCCACAGGTCTTCCGTGACAAATCCCGGATCCTGGCGCTGGACCTCGATGAAGGTCCTGATCAATAGGCTGGCACCGGCGACCAGGACCAGGGAGAGCGCCACCTCCGCGATGATGAGGCCGTGGCGCAGCATCCGGTCCCGGCGGCCGGCCGTCCCCCCGCGCGTGGAGGCCCGGAGCTCCGAGTCGGGGCTCCCGCGCACCGCCCGCAGGGCGGGGAGAAGTCCGAAGACGAGGGCGGTCAGCATCGAAAGCAGGCCGGCAAAGACCAGGACCCGCGGGTCGAGAGTGATCTCTCCGGCCCGAGGCAGTGACTCCGGATTGAGGCCCATGAAGGTCCTGAGGCCCACCAGCGCCAGGAGCACTCCGCCGGTCCCGCCCACCAGTCCCAGGAGAATGCTCTCCCACGCCAGGTGACCCACCAGGGCCGGGAGACCGGCGCCGAGGGCCCGCCGAACGGCCAACTCCCGCCCCCTGCCGAGCCCTCTCGCCATGAAGAGGTGGGCCACGTTGGCGCAAGCCACGAGTAGCAGGAGGGTCACGGCGCCCATGAGCAGACCAAGACCGGCCCGCACACCCCGGACCGTGGCGTCGGCCAATGGGACCACGGGGATGGTCCGGGGCCCGCCCTCGTTGGTCCGGTAGTTCTCGTGGACGGGTGCCATCCGGGCCATCATCGCGTCGACGTCGGCCTGGGCATCGGTGACGGACACGCCGGCCCCGAGAACGGCGGCGACCTCCAAGGACCAACGTTCGTGGCTCTCAAAGCCGGGATCGGCCCAGTTCAGAGGTCTCCAAACGTCCACGTCCAGACCGGTGACCACCTCGGGGGGTGTGAAGGACCGATCCAGGACGCCGACCACGGTCAGCGCTTCGCCGTCCACCCGGATCGTGCGCCCCACGATGGAGGGGTCTCCTCCCCAGATCCTGGACCAGGAGCCGTGAGACAGAACGACGTGGTCGACGCCTTCGAAATCCTCGTCCTCCAGGAGACGGCCCCGTACCGGTACGGCGCCGAACAGGCCCAGGAAGTCGACCGAGACACTGCCCTGGACCAACCTCAGGGGCTGCGCCTCGCTGGCAAGGTTCACATAGGTGGCCGTGACGGAGCCGACGCCGTCCAACGTTGGCAGCCTCTCCATTTCCCGAACCAACGGGCCCGAATGGGCGCCGTTGTCGAGCATCACCAGCCGCGCCGCGTCCGGATAGGGCAGAGGTCGCAGGAGAACATGGTCGACCACCGTGAAGATCGTGGTCACCGCTCCGATACCAAGGGCCATCAAGAAGACGACGCTCCCGGAAAAGGCCGCGTTCTTGCGCAGTCCTCGGACCGCGTGCCGGATACTCCGAAGGATGTCGGACATACCGGTCCTCGCCGTGGTGAAGCTGGGGTTTCCATGGGCTCGCCGCCTCTCCGCGTCGGTCATCCACGAAGCCCAGTCGCCCACGAGGGTCCACGGGAGGCGTCCGAACGAGGCACCCGCCAACCTGACGCGGGCACGGGTGTTCGGAGAGCTCTGCCAGAGCCGCGCGAAGTCCTCTTCGGCCTCCCTCCTGTCTTCGCGGCGGAAGTCGGGCGGGAAGAGCCGGAGGAGGTTTCCGTAGAAGATGCGCAACATCAGACGCCGCCCCCGGAGGCCGACGTGGGCCGGACCGTCGCCAGGAGAGCCTCAAGCCGCCGGACTTCGGCTTTCAACACTGTCCTCCCCTGGGGAGTCAGTCCGAACGTCCTCTTCCTGGGGTCGGCGTCGAGGCCTACGACCTCGTGGATCCATCCGTCCCGGCGCATCCTCCGGAGGGCCCGGTACAGGTTCGCCGGATCGAGGAGCACACCGTGGACCGAGCGGTCCTCGACGGCCTTGATGATCCCGTAGCCGTGTTGGGGCTGGTCGGCCAGGACGGCCAGGATCAGGAGATCGCGTGGCGCGAGCGGGGTGTGGGACATCGTCTCGGGCTCCCTGCAGAAGGTGCCGGAGAATATGAGTCAATCGACTAATAGTCAACTGACCGCTATCAGCGCCGGTGGAAGTGAAGTGGATCGCCGAGGACCTTGGCGCCCTCAGTCGCCCGAAAGAACTTCGACCGGGTCTACGCGGGTCGCCTTTCGGGCGGGTATGGCCGTGGACAGCGAGGCGACCAGGAGGAAGAGGACGGTGATGGTGCCATACGTGGTCGGGTCGGTGGCGCCGACGCCGAAGAGGAACCCTTCCACCGCCCGAGTGAGCACCACCGCCGCCAGGATCCCGAGAAGAGTCCCCAGCAGGATGGGCGCCGCCATGTCCAGCGTCGACTGGGCCAGGACCGAGCGGCTGTTGGCGCCGAGGGCCATCCGGATTCCGATGTCCCTTCGCCGCTGCTGAACCACGTAGGCCACCACGCCCCCGATGCCCAGGGCGGAGAGGAGAAGCGAAAGCGCACCGAACCCAGTGAGGAAGACAGCCCCCGTTTGTTGCGCACTGAGCACCTCGGCCACCTGATCTTCCATGGTCTGGAGGACCGTGATCGGTGCGTCGGGCTCCAGGGCGACGAGCTCGGACCGGATCAGGCCGAGGGCCTCGGCCGGTGGGCCGTCGGTTCGGACCGTCAGCCCGACGAATCCGGCGGCCCGGTCGGCGAGGGCGGCCATGGGCACGTAGAGGAAGTTGGTGGGCTCGTCGTCGAGGCCCGTCCAAGACACATCCTCCACCACTCCCGCGACGGTGATCTCCTCGCCACCGATGACGACCGTCCGTCCCACGGGCGACGCGGCGGCCCAATAGGACTCCGCCATGGTCCGGCTCACATAGCCGACCGTCTGCCCCTCTCCTCCCCCAGAGACCGAAACGCCCTGGCCGGCGAGAAGTGGGATTCCCAGCGTCTCGAAGTACCCGGGAGAAACGCCCACGAGGTCCAGGCGAAGCTCTTCGTCATGGCCCGGCGCGTAGCCCGGAACCTCGAAGAAGAACCCGGCCGCGCCCCCCGGCAGAAGGGGAATGCGTGTGGAGTAGCCCACGCCGGAGATGCCGGGTTGGGCGCCGAGGCGATCGGTGAGCGTCGCGAGGAGTGCCTGGGCCTCCGGCGGCTCATAGCTGAGCAGCCCCAGATTGAACCGGGCCATGGCGATCCCCTGGGTCCGGAAGCCGGGGTCGTGGGACATGCCGTTTCGGAGAGTGGCCACGAACAGACCCGACCCGATGAGGAGCACGAGGCAAAGCGCCACCTGCACGGTGACCAGGCCTTTCCGCATCCGGTGCCCCTTCCCGGAAAGGCCCCGCGCGCCGTCCTTGAGGGTCCTGATCAGGTCAGGGCGCGTCGCCTGGAGAGCGGGGAGGAGACCAAAGAGCAGGGCCGTGCCCGCCGTCACCAGGGCCGTGAAGCCCAGGACCGAGCCGTCCAGCCGGGGAGCCAGGTCCTCGATCGTGATGCCGCCTGGTAGAGCGAGGGGGCCTACCACTCCCATGATGGCCAGGGCCACCAGGAGTCCCAGGGCGCCCCCCGACAGGGCTACTATGAGGTTTTCCACCAGGAGCTGCCGGACCAGGTTACCCCGCCGCGCTCCGACCGCCGCCCGAACCGAGAGGTCCCGGGCCCGGGTGGTCCCACGGGCGAGTAGCAGGTTGGCGAGGTTTGCGCACGCCAGGAGCAGCGTGAATCCCACCACCCCCAGGAGCAGCCAAACGAGGTCGCTCATACCCTCCTCGGATCCGTTGGGGAGGGCGTAGGTCCGCAGGTCGTCCACGGTCGTGTTCCTCGGCCCTCGCAGGTCTCCGTGCTCCGCTTGCATGTCCGCGGAGATCGCGGCGAACTGGCTTCGGACAGCCTCCGTGGTGATGCCGTCCTTCCGGCGGCCCACGAGCATCCCCATCCACCGGCTTCCCCGGTCTTCCCAGATGTCCGGCCGGGTGATGCTACCCTGTCCCAGTCGGCTTCCGACCTGCATGGGAATCCAGGCGTCGGGCCGAAAGGAGAGTTGGAGCCCCCGGAAGTCGTCCCTCGCCACGCCGATCACGGTGAATGGGGTTCCGTTCAAGCGGATGGTCGTTCCGACGATGGACTCGTCGCCCAGAAAGTGATTCCGCCACAGGGGGTAGGAGAGGACGGCCACCGGGTTGCCCGCACCGAGGCGGTCGTCGTCGGGAGCGATGGCGCGGCCGTGGAGGACGGGGGCGCCCAACAACTCGAAGTAGTCGCCGGTTACGACCTCCAACGAAAGGAAACGGGAACCCCGCTCGTCGTGTCCAAGGCTCGCCGGAAGTGTTGATGTGGCGGCCAGACCCTCGAGGGTCGTTCCCCTCTCCCGGTAGTCGAGAAAGTCCGGATACGAGGTGGCGCTCCGGGGGAAGCCTCGGCGGCTGGTGGTGTAGAGGGCGATCAGCTCCCCCGGATTTCGGACGGGGGGTGAGCGGAAGAGAGCCGAACGGGTATAACGAGGCCGACTACGAAATCTTGTTTCGTGCGATCGAGGCCGGGCAGAAAGGCCGCTTTTTCAAACTGTCTCCGATCCCCAATGCCAAAACCGATTCGAACAATACCGGGGGGATTTCCATGGATTACATCGGAGGCAATTACGGAGACGATTGGGACTGGACGACCTTATCCCACACGGAGCGGGATGCGCTGGCGGCGAAGCATCGCGACTGGCAGTT
>JAHEKK010000011.1 GCA_024638395.1 Gemmatimonadota bacterium
GACGACGTGGCGGTGCGCTACCTCAGCTTCTCCGAGTCGGCTACGGCCCTGAAGGACGGGGCCATCGATGCGGCCCTGATCTCCGTGGGATATCCGGCAGCCGCGGTCCTCGAAGCGACGACGACGGCGGGAGCGCGCCTTCTCCCCATGGAGCCGGAAGCCCTCGCCACACTCCGGGAGGCCTATCCCTACTACATCCGCGGGGTCATCCCGGCCGGGGCGTATCCGGGGGTGGATGAGGAGATCACCACGGCCGCCGTGTTCAATTGGATCATCGCGATGGACACCCTTGATCCGGAGGTGGTCGAGGTACTCTTGAAGGTGGTGGTCGACGGGAGAGAACGCCTCGAGCGGGTCCACGACATGGCCCGGCAGATGGACATGACCCTTCTGGGTGAGGCGCCAATTCCCCTACACAGCACGACGGAGGCCTGGCGGGTGGCCAACGGGGGGACGGGAGACGGCGGAGAGTGACCCGGTCGCTCGCTTGTCAGCGGGACGCCTTTTCCCTCCCGGGGGATCACCACTACCTCAACTGCGCCTACATGGGCCCACTACCCCGGGTCTCCGAGGAGGCTGCCGTACAGGGGCTTCGCAAGAAGCGCTTCCCCCAGGTCGTCCAGGTAGAAGACTTCTTCCAGCCGGTTGAGGAGCTCAAGGGCCGGTTCGCACGACTCATCGGGGCTCCGTCGGGCGATAGCGTGGCCATCGTCCCGTCCGTCTCCTACGGAATTGCAGCGGTTACGGGCAACACCGAGTTGGGCCCCGGCCGCAACATCGTCGTAATGCACGAGCAGTTCCCGGCCAACGTGTATCCATGGCGGAGACTGGCAGAGGAGCAGGGTGGCGAAGTAAGGGTGGTCTCGCCCCGGGACGGATGTCGGGGCCAGGGCTGGTCCGAGCGGGTACTCGATGCCATCGACGACGCGACCGTGGCGGTGGCCATGGGTACCGTTCACTGGACAGACGGCACCCGCTACGACCTTCCGGCCGTCCGGCGGAGAACACTGGAGGTCGGGGCGGCACTGGTCGTGGACGGCAGTCAGAGCGTGGGTGCGGCACCCATCGACGTTTCCGTTCTCGCTCCCGACGCCCTGATCTGTGCCGGCTACAAATGGCTGTTGGGACCCTACTCGGTGTCTCTTGCCTACTTCGGCGACCGGTACATCGAGGGGCGTCCGGTCGAGGAGACCTGGATAGCCCGCAAGGGCTCCGAGGATTTCCGCCGGCTGGTGGAATATCAGGACGAGTACCACCCGGGTGCGGTGCGGTTCGACGTAGGGCAGCGCAGCAATTTCGCCCTCGTGCCGTCCCTCTCGGCTTCTCTGGCGTTGCTGTTGGAGTGGACGCCGGACGCCATCGCCGAGTACTGCCGCGACCTCTTCGCCCCCGTGCTCGAGTCAGTGCCGAACTGGGGGGTGGGTGTCGAGGAGGAGCCGTGGCGAAGTCCTCATCTCTTCGGTCTGCGCCTGCCTGCCGACGTGTCGACCCATGAGGTCCAGGCGGCTTTCGAAGCACACCGGGTTGCCGTGTCCTTCCGTGGGTCCAGCGTGCGGGTGTCCCCCAACGTCTACAACACGGCTGATGACGTGGCGGCGTTTCTTGCGGCCCTGAAGGAGGGTATGGGACGGTAGTGGAGCGGCACGGCCCCTCCGTCGTTGCCCGACCCGCCGGACTTGTGCAGACCTTCCCTAGCTGACCCTGAGACCGGGCCCGAACACGATGGTCACACGGTCGCCGATTTCCACGCCGTGGTCCTCCAGCCAGCCCTGGACCACCTCGAGGGCAAAGGAAGACGGCGCGGTGGAGTCCGTGAGATTCGTGTCCTCCGCCTCCATCTGCTTGATGTCGACGACGTCGAAGCTCTCGTTGATGAAGGCGATGTCGAGAGACACGAAGGTGTCCTTCATCCAGAACGAACGGAGCTCCGTGTCCGGGAATACGAACAGCATTCCGGTGCCGGGGGGGACTTCGAGGCGCCCCATCAACCCTTGCTCGCGGGCTTCGGGTGTGCTGGCCACTTCCGCCCGAACGGTGTCGGAGTCGAAGATCACCCAGGCCTGCCCCGGAGGCGGCCGGTCCTGGTCGGGGGATTCCACTCTTGACGCTGCCGGAGCGACCTCTGCCGCGGCCTCACCGCCGTTTCCGCCGCAGGCCCCGGCTACGATCAGGCCGAGAAGCAGCGCTCCCAGCCCCAGAGCGGGGAATGACCGCCCTCGTTCGCCGGACCTGTTCCTCACGTGACTCATCCGCACTCCACGGCTTCTCCGTTGTCGCGATCGCCCGAGCATTGGCTAAGTTACCATCCCCGCATCCACCCTTCCTACGCGTACACCGGCTCTGGGGTCCCGCGGGGCTGGACCAAGACCCGGGCGCTGACACCTGGCACGACCCATGTCCGACGTGATCGACCCCGAGCTTCTCGAGATTCTCGTTTGCCCGGAAACCAAAGAACCGGTTCAGGTGGCTTCCGGGCAGTTGTTGGCTGAAGTGAACCGGGCCATCGAGCGGGGAACGGTGGCCACCCGCGGCGGGGAAACGATGAAGGACGCCCTCTCGGCGGCCCTCGTGCGGGAGGATGGGACCGTGCTCTATCCCATTCGCGACGGCATTCCGATCATGCTGATCGACGAGTCGATCGAGTTGGGCTCCCTCTCTCCCTGAGGGGGTCACATGGGCCTGAGGAGTTTCCCGTAGGCAACGGTCACCGCGTGGCCGATGAGATCGACCCTGTCGCCCCGCGTCCGCACGGTCAGCGTTCCGCCCCGGTCCAGACCCTGGTGGGCCCGGAGCTCGTCCTTGCCCAGTTCGCCGGCCCAGAACGGCGTGAGCGCCGTGTGGGCGGAGCCCGTAACGGGGTCCTCGTCCACGCCCTTCCACGGAGCGTAGAAGCGCGACACGAAGTCGACCTCTCCGTCTCCTTCGGCCGTGACGGCAAGCCCCATGACATCGCCCAGATCGACACGGCCCAACGCACCGAAGTCGGGTCGCAGTCCCATCACGGCGTCGGCGTCCGCGAGGACCAGGACGCCGAGGTTGCGGGCGGTCAGGTATCGCCCCGAGCCCGGCTCGATGCCGAGGGCACTCCAGAGGGGTTCGGGCGCCGGGTGGTCCTTCGGCGGGTCTGCAGGGAAGTCCATTCGCAGCGTGTTCACGCCGTCCTCGTGGACTGTGAGGGGGCCGGAGGCCGACTTGAACCGGATGGGGCCGGGAGCGCCCAGTTCCCTCACCAGCACGTGGGCGCTGGCCAGCGTGGCGTGGCCGCAAAGTGGGACTTCGACCGCCGGTGTGAACCAACGGAGTCTCCGTAGGCCTTCGTCATCGGGCTCGTATATGAAGGCCGTCTCCGAGAGGTTCATTTCACGGGCGATGGCCATCATGGCTGATTCGGGGAGCTTGTCGATGTCGAGGCAAACGGCCGCGGGGTTGCCGTCGAACGGGGTGTCCGTGAATGCATCCACCGTGTAGAATGGAACCCTTTCGGTCGCCATGGGGGGTAACACTCCTCCGGGTCTTGTGAACACGCGGTGTGGGTTGTGGATGAAGAGGGGATCGAACTCCTGAGACGGAGTGGGCTGAACCCCGAACTCGGAATCTTGGTGGGAACGGAGCGCCTTGGTAGGTCAGGCAATTGGAGCGCGCGGACGTTGAGGCGGGTGTCGTGATCACCACGGCGGGATTTGCCCGATTCTACGCGCCGCTGGCGGCGACGAGCCTCCTGCTCACGGCAACCAATCCGATTCTGGCCGCTGCGCTGGCTCGGTCCACCGACCCGACGATCGCGCTGGCAGGGTACAGCGTCGCTTTTGCGGTGTGCGGCGTGCTGTACGCACCGCTCCTGGTCGTACAGCAGGTGGCGGCGGCCCGCCTCCTCTCGAGGGGGTCCTTTTCACCGGTCCGCCGCTTTGCGTACCTGACCGGCGCCGTGTTCTCCCTCATCGGCGCTCTCATCGCGTACACGGCTCTGGGCGATCTCGTGTTCGCCCGCCTGGTCGGCGTGGGCCCAGCGGTCCTTGCCGAGGCCCTCCGGGCCATGGCTTTCCTCTGGCCCGTTCCGTTTCTGACCGCGGTACGAGCGGCCCACCAGGGGCGGCTCGTTGCGGGCCACCGGACCAAACCCATCGCTTCGGCGACGGGGGTGAGGACCGGCATCCTGGCGGTCGTGGCCTTTGCCCTGGCCACCACCGGGGGGGGCGCCTGGCTGGGTGCCGTCGCGTTCACCGTCGGCCTGGCCCTGGAAACGTTGATGGTCATGCTGGCACCGACACCCAATGTGGTGCTGGAACACGAGGACTGCATGTCCAGCGAGCAGGACATCGCGCGGTTTTCGGCGCCGCTCATGGTGAACGTCCTTCTCTGGTGGGCCACCCCGCTGATCATCAATGCAGTGCTGGCCCGGACGACAAATCCGGATCCGTCGCTGGCCGCGTTTGCCGTCGTCGAAGCTTTCGCATGGTTCGTGACCGCTCCGGTGGGTCAGTTGCAGCACGCCAGCATCGCCCTGGTTCAGTGCTCCGAGACCCACAAGCGGGTACGAGCGTGGGGCGGCGTCCTGGCGGCGGTCATGGCCGGGCTCCTTCTCTTCTTTTCCATTCCGGTAGTGCGTGAGTTCGTGTTCCGCTCGGTGTTCGCCCTCGAGCCCGAGCTCGTGGCGCTGGCAGGAGCGGCCCTTCCTATCGCTGCTGCGTATCCCTTCCTGTACGGTCTCCGCCAGTACTACCAGGGGCTCTTCGTGCGGTCCGGCCGGACCATCGTCGTCGGTGTCGGGGCCGTGATCCGTGTGACGGCCGTGCTGATCGCCGCCTTCCTCTGCGTTCATGAGATGGGACACCAGGGCGCGGTCCTCGGCGTGGGCCTCTCGGTGTTCGGTTTGACGGTGGAGGGCCTCTTCCTGGAGCGCATGTCTCAGCGCAAGGTGCTGCCTGAGCTGAGGACCGAGGCTGCGGGAACGCCGTTCACAGAGGCGTTCGAGGGGGCTTCGGAGGCGTGAAACCCGGGCGGGGCGGTGGGTCGGGCCGACGGCCGAGACCTCGGCTTCCCGCCATATCGCCGCGACGTCGACCGGGAGAGAGGCCGGACGTCAGGCCACGCGCCGTTTCCGCTTCAGGAAATCCATCATGATGTATTGCCCCAGGCTCATGGTCGACGTGAAGTAGGCCTTGCCCCGGGCGATCTCCGACACCTTCTGGACGAAGCGCATGAGGTAGGGGTCCCGGGCCAGCATGAACGTGTTGATGAGGATGCCCGCTTTTCGGCAGGCGGACACTTCCCTGTAGGTGGCCCGGAGAATATTGCGGTCGAGCCCAGCCGAGTTCTTGTAGATACGCCCGGAGGGAAGCGTGATGGCTGATGGCTTCCCGTCGGTGATCATGATGATCTGACGCATGTCCTTCTTCTGCGCCTTGAGGAGTCGTCGCGCCAACTCCAGCCCTTCGGCGGTGTTGGTGTGGAAGGGCCCGACCTGAGCCTGGGCCAGGCGTCCGAGCGGGATCTCTTCGGCCCTGTCTCCGAACGTGATCACCTTGAGGGAGTCCCCGGGGAACTGCGTCCGGATCATGTGGGACAGGGCCAGGGCCACCTTCTTGGCCGGGGAGAACCTGTCTTCTCCGTAGAGGATCATGGAGTGGGAGATGTCGAGCATGAGAACGGTCGCACACGACGAGCGATACTCGGTCTGGTGGACCATCAGGTCCTTGTATTCGAGGGCCAGGGGCACCGACAGGCCTTCGCGCTCGATCGCCCGTTTCAGGGTCTCGGGAATGTCCAGATTGAGCGTATCTCCGAAGGTGTAGGGCTTGCTCCCCGCGTCGGACGCGACGCCCGTCGACTTCTCCGAAGTGTCGTGGGCGCCCACCGAAGATCGCCCCAGGGCGCCCAGGATGCCCTTCAAAGCGCGGTATCCGAGGAAGTCGAGTCCCTTCTGGGTGAGATTGAACTGGACCTGTTGAGCCGCCTCCTTGGCGACGTCCTCCTGGCCCATGCCCGTCGCCTCCTGGGTGGCGCCCATGAATCCCGGAGCCCCTCCCTCCAGCGTCAGGTAGCCTTCCTCAACGAGCTTCTGGACCAACTTGTCGAGGAGCGCGGCGATCTGACCCTGGACATCGGCGTCCCCCGGCCCCTCGCCCCGCAGCTCCTGGACCATTTCCGGGGTGAGCTGTCCGCTCTCGACCAGGGCCTTCAAGAGGGCGTGTTTCAACGCGTCGAGGGAAGAGGTATCCTCCAGTCCCGACCAGCCCCAGTACGGGTGGAAATGGGGACCCCCGGCAAACCCGCCGTCCAGGAGGAAGCCCGAGAGCATCTCCATGAGGGACTCGAGATTGAGGGCGTCGAGCCATCCCCCTTTGTACTTCGTGTAGGTGGTGAATCTCATGGTACACACTAGGTGGAGCGCTCTGGGAGCGCCATGAACAAGGGCCCTTCACCGAAGGGTTCGGAGCTACGGTCCGTCCGCATCCGGACCGCCCTGCTCGATCACTTCGACCGAACCGCCCGGGATCTCCCGTGGCGGAGAGACCGGACGCCGTACAAGGTTCTCGTCTCCGAGATGATGCTTCAGCAAACCAGGGTGGAGACCGTCATCCCCTACTACCACGAGTGGCTCCTGCGGTTTCCCGACCTGGAGGCGCTTGGTGCGGCCCCCCTGGATGAGGTGCTGAGGGCCTGGCAGGGGCTGGGATACTATTCCCGGGCGAGGAATCTCCACCGGGCCGCGCGGGAGGTCAACGAGCGATACGGCGGGCAACTGCCCTCGACCCGCCGCGAGTTGCGGACCCTCCCGGGGGTGGGAGAGTACACGGCCGGGGCTGTTGCGAGCATTGCGTTCGGCCTGGCGGAGCCCGCCGTGGACGGGAACGTACGGCGTGTGCTGTCCCGCCTGGACGACATCGAGAAGCCTCGCCAGGCCGGACTGCTCCAACGGGCGGGAGAGCTCCTCGACCCTGACCGTCCGGGGGACTCCAACGAGGCTCTCATGGAGCTGGGGGCGACCGTCTGCAGACCCCGGAACCCGCTGTGTGACGTTTGTCCGGTTGCGGAGCACTGTCGGGCTCTTTCTGCCGGTACGGTTGGGCTGCGTCCTCTCAGGAAGGCCCGAAAGCCGGTTCCGGCGGTCACCGTCGATGTGGCCGTGATCTTCGACGGGAACGACCGGGCTCTCGTCGCCAAGCGGCCTGATCGTGGGCTACTCGCCGGTCTCTGGGAGTTTCCCGAGCGGGAGAGCTTGGATTCCCCAGTGGGAGCCCTGGAGGAAGAGGGCGCCCTCGAATCGGTCTTTCATGCATTCACGCATCTCCATGCCACGTACCGTCCGGCCGTTCTTCGCCTGAGGGAAGCAGCCCTCTCCCCACCGGTGGTCCGTGGCCGGCCCGAGGTCCGTTGGCTATCCCTGACCCGCACCGGCGAGATTGCCCTGCCCGCGGCGCAACAGCGGATCGCCGCCGCGGCCCTGGACTGGCTCCGCCGCCGTTGAAGCCAGCGCCGTGGCCAGGTCGTCCCACAGGTCCTCGACATCTTCCAGCCCCACGGAGATCCGGAGGAGATCCTCGGGGATGCCCGCGGACCCACGTGCCGCCTCTCCCATCGTCCTGTGGGTCAGCGCCGCGGGGCGTTGGATCAGGGTGTCGACGCTTCCGAGGCTCACCGCCGGCGTGACGACCTCCAGGGCTCCCGCGAAGGCGTCGGCCCGCGCCGGACCGCCCTTCAGACGGAGGCTCAGGACCGCCCCCGGTCCGGACATCTGGGTGTGGAGCAGGTGGGCGCCCTCGCCCCGGCCGGGATAGCCTATGTCCACCACTTCCCGATGGCCCTCCAGGCGGCGCACCAACTCCTGAGCGCTTGCCTGGGCGGCCGCCATTCGTATCGGAAGAGTCTTCAAGCCGCGAGTGAGCAGGTGGGCAGCCAGAGGGTGGAGAACCCCGCCGGTGGCGATTCGTACTTGCCGTAGGAGCGCCGCGCTCCCTGCGTCCGTGGTGGAAACAACGCCGCCCAGCGCATCCCCGTGGCCGCCGATGAACTTGGTTGCGCTATGGAGGCTGAATCCCGCTCCCAACCCAAGCGGTTGCTGTAGCGCGGGAGTGGCGAAGGTGGAGTCCACCGCCAGGGGCGCCGGATGGACGGCGTGGGCCAGGGTTTGAATGTCCCGAAGGCGAAGGGTCGGGTTGGCTGGCGTCTCCAGGAGGACCAGGGCCGTGTCGGGCCGAACGGCGGTGGCGGCGTCTTCGGGACGCGACCAGGTGACCTCGACGTCGAGGATGCCGGACTCGAGGAGATGATGCGTGCCACCGTAGAGAGGTGGAATCGCCACGATGTGACCACCCCGACTACGGGCAGCCATGAGGAGGCCTGAAATCGCCGCCATTCCCGAGGCGAAGGCCACGGAGTCCACACCCCCCTCGAGAGCGGTCATGCGCTCCTCGAAGTCACGGACGTTGGCGTTGTACAGGCGGGCGTAGACGGGGTTTGACGCCTCGGCCTCACCCTGGGCCAGGGCCTCGATGCTCTTCACCGCCTCGGTGAAGTCCGGTGTCCGATAGGTGGTGGACAGGTCAAGGGGCTTCACGTGGCTCGGCTCCGCTGACGGATTGGGGCCGGCTACGAATCGGGTTCCAGGGCGCATGACAATCCTCCTTCGACGGGACACGTCCCTCTTGCCTCCACCTTCGACCTGTTGCCAACATTCTTCAACTGAAGTGCATATCGTTCGCACCGAGGGGCGTATGGACACCATGACACCGCAGGATATGCGAATTCTGACCCTCTTGGTGCAGAATGCACGAATCACCAACAAGGCCCTCGCCCAGTCCGTCGGCCTCTCCCAGTCCGGATGCCTCGACCGGGTTCGCAGGCTGGAGGACCGTGGCGCGATCGCCGGATATCATGCCCACGTCCCTCCTGAAGCGGTGGGTGTGGGTATCCAGGCGCTCGTGGGGGTGCGGTTGCGGCGCCATACGAGACGAGCCGTCTCACGGTTCCGGAGCTACGTCGTGGAGCTCCCGGAGGTGGTTTCACTCTTCCATGTCACGGGAGAGTTCGACTTCTATGTGGAGGTGGCGGCGAGGGACATGGACCACCTGCGGGACTTCGGTCTCGACTCCCTGACGACTCGTCCCGAGGTGCAGCAGATCCAGACCTCGCTGATGTTCGAGGCGGTCCGCCGCCCCGGCTGGCCCGGAATCCGGCCTGAAACCGACGATGAGCAGTCGTAGGGCCTGTGCGGCTGTGCTCGTTGCCGGCCTGGTCGTCGGTTGCCGCACCGGGCAGAACTACGACGACCCCCAGGGTCCCGTCTATGCGGGTCGGATGGGCGGCCTCCCTGGATGCCCGCCTTTGACGGGCGACTCGATACGTGTCGTCACGTTCAACGTGGAGTTCGCCCTCAGGGTCCGGGGTGCGGCTGACGCTCTCGCCAACCACCCGGAGCTCCGTTGTGCCGATGTCGTGTTCCTGCAGGAGATGGATGAGGTGGGGACGTTGCGTATCGCCAGCCGGTTGGGTGTCGCATACGTGTATTACCCGGCGGTTCACCACTCTCGATACGGTCGGGACTTCGGCAATGCGGTTCTGAGCCGCTGGCCCATCGAGGAGCACGACAAGATCATCCTGCCCCACGTGTCCTTGCTCACCCGGACTCAGCGGACCGCCACGGCCGCAACCCTCGATCTGGCAGGGTCCCCGCTCCGGGTGTATTCCACGCATCTCGGCTCGCTTCTCGAGGTGAGCGGGAAGGCGAGAGGTGAACAGTTGGCTGTGATCCTCGCCGACGCGGCCGACTATCCGGCAGCCATCATCGGTGGGGACATGAACAGCGGGTCGGTCGGTGAAGGGGCCCTTGCTGCCGGGTTCGACTGGCCGACAGCGGAGGGGCCGGCGACGGTCCAAGGCCGGCGTTGGGACCATGTCCTGGTGAGGGGTCCACCCGCACGCCTGCGGTCAGGGACCGTCCTCGACCTGCCTGATGTCAGTGATCACCGGCCGGTCTGGCTGGTAATCCAGCGGCGGTGAACCGCGGGAGCCCTCGCCAGGGTGCCCTTGAAGCTCAGGCTTCGAAGGGGTCGATGGGATACTGCCCCTTGTCGGAGGGAGACTCGTAGGGGGCCCGGCGGTAGCTGCCCCCCCGGGTCCTGCTGATCCGCTTTTCGGCAACCATCGCTTCCAGGACCAGCTCGCAGGCGGCGGCCTTCAATCCGTCGGAACTGCTCTTCGGCGCCAGGCCCACCATCTCGATCAACTCCATCAGTCCCGGGACCTGGCCAAATCCCTGAACGCAGGCCGACGCCCCGGAGTCTTCCGACACCTGCATGATGCCGCCGGACTCGAAGTACCCCACGATGGGGTCGATCTCAGCCCCCCCCGCCCGGTCCTCGTACGTGGCTCCGGCCGCGGCCGAGATGAGCTCCCGGGCGATCCGGTCGGCGCCATGGAGTTCCCCCTCGTACTCCAGCTCCATCTTCCCCGTGATGGCGGGCAGCGCCGCATATACGTCCCCCACGCGGGGGACCACCACCGGTTCATCGAGACGAATGGCCCGTTGCTCCGCGCTGGAGACCACCGTCTCCGTCACGGAGATGGGCATACGCTGGCTCACGCCGCTACGCTGATCCACCCGCTTCTCCATTCTGGCGAGAAAGGCGATCCTCTCGATCAATTCGGCAAGGAAGTCCGGGATCTCCACCGGCCTCGAATCCCGGTCCGTCCACGCCTCCTGTTCCGTGATGTCGACGCCGGTCCGGATCTCCTTGGGGTAGTGGGTCTGGATTTCTGCACCGATCCGGTCCTTCAGGGGCGTGATGATCTTTCCGCGGGCGGTGTAGTCCTCAGGGTTCGCCGTGAAGGCCATCATGAGGTCGAGGCGCAGGCGGACCGGGTATCCCTTGATCTGGATATCCCCCTCCTGGAGGATGTTGAACAGCCCCACCTGGATCCTCGGGGAGAGATCCGGCAACTCGTTCATTGCGAAGATCCCGCGGTTCGCCCGTGGCAGCATGCCGTAGTGGATGGTCAACTCGTCCGAGAGGATGTGGCCGCCCCGCGCCGCCTTGATCGGGTCCAGATCACCGATGATGTCCGCGATGGTGACGTCCGGGGTGGCCAGCTTTTCGAGATAGCGCTGCTCCCGGCCCACCCATTCGACCGGCGTTTCGTCGCCGTGCTCTTCGACCTGCAAGCGGCCGTACATGGAAATGGGTGCGAGGGGGTCGTCGTTGACCTCGCTGCCGCGTATGGCGGGGATCTCGTCGTCCAGGAGCTCGACGAGTTGTCTCAAGATCCGGGACTTGGCCTGACCCCGAAGCCCCAGGAGAATGAAGTCGTGACGGGCCAGAACCGCGTTGATGAGTTGGGGTGTGACCGTGTCGTCGTAGCCCTTGATGCCATGGAAGAGGGTCGATCCGGCCTCGAGCTTCTTGATGAGGTTGGCCCGAAGCTCATCCTTGACCCCTCTGGGCCGATAGCCGGATTCCTTGAGTGCTCCGAGGGTTGTGGGGCGGCCTGGGTTCATAGAATGGGTTCGGCTCTCGTGCTAGGAGTTGGGAAGATGCGGGCCCTCAGAATACCCCGTTGAGTCCGCTGGTTACAGGCCGGGTAGCCGGATGGGCTCCGGGGAGTGAAGTTTTCTCCGACCCACTGCCGCTTCATGGCCGTGGCCGAATCCCGATTGGAGTCTGCATGTCCACGCCCCTCCCACCGGGTGCGTCCTTTCGCCCTGGCCAATTCCAGCCCCCCTTACCCCTCGATCGCCTGATCGTTGCCGATCCCCCCGACGCCGAGGCGGTGCCCATGGACGTGTTGTTCGTGGGAGGCGGCCCGGCCGGCCTGGCCGGCGCCATCGAGCTGGCGCGCCTGGTGCGAGCCGGGAATGAAGCGGGAGACGATCTGGGGGAGATCGAGATCGCTGTCCTGGAGAAGGCCGCAGGCCTCGGTGAGCACAATCTCTCGGGGGCCGTCATCAATCCCAGACCCTTCCGGGCCCTCTTTCCCGAAATGTCGGACAGCGATTTCCCGTTTCGTCGGCCCGTCTCCAAGGAGGCCGTCTACTTCCTCCGGGAAAACGGCTCCACGAGGATTCCGACGCCTCCGACGATGCGGAATCACGGCAACTACATCGCGTCCATATGCGAGGTCGTACGGTGGTTGGGTGAGCAGGCGGAATCCCTGGGAGTCAATGTATTTCCAGGCTTTCCGGTCGACTCCCTGTTGGTCGAGGACAAGGCGGTGGTCGGCGTGCGAACCGTGCCCTCGGGATTGAATCGGGAGGGTGAGCCCGCCGGCTCGGACGCCATGCCCGCCATGGACCTGACGGCGAGGGTAACGGTCCTCTCAGAGGGAACCCGGGGCCCCCTGAGTCAGGCTTATCTGAAATGGCAGGGCGTTTCCGCCCCGAATCCCCAGATCTTCTCCCTGGGGGTGAAGGAGCTGTGGGAGGTCAAGAAGCCGCTGGACCGGGTGATCCATACCATGGGTTGGCCCCTCGTAGGGGATGGATTCGGCGGGACCTTCGCCTACCCCATGGACGATGATCTGGTGTCCCTCGGCATCGTGGTGAGTCTGGACTACCAGAACGCCCGGTTGGACGTGCACGCCCTGCTCCAGCGCATCAAGCAACATCCGCTGTTCCATGAGATCCTGGCGGGGGGCGAGATGGTCGAGTGGGGTGCCAAGACCATCCCCGAGGGCGGATACCATGCTCTGGCCCAGCGACGGCACGGCAACGGGCTTTGCATCGTCGGAGACGCCGCGGGCTACGTGGACGTCCCGAGCCTCAAGGGCATCCACTATGCCATGCACTCGGGGATCCTCGCGGCCCGCTCTGTCTACGAGGCTCTCAGGAAAGACGACGTTACCGAGTCGGGACTCGCATCCTACACCCGGGCGGTGGACGATTCGTTCATCGCAAAGGATCTCCGGCGCACGAGGAACATGCGTCTCTTCTTCAAGGGGGGATTCATGTCCGGGGGGATCAAGTCGGGGCTGGCGACGATCACGGGCGGCAGGATGCCGGGAGGGAGGATCCCGTCGGAGACGGATGCGGATGAACCGAAGCGTCTCGGCGATCCGGTGGATGCGACGGGCGATCTGGCCGTTTCAAAGGTCGATGCCGTCTACAAGAGCGGCAACCAGACGCGGGACGATATTCCCAGCCACCTTCTCGTTGGCGGTGAGGTGCCCGCGGACGTGACAGAGATGTACGTACACCTGTGTCCAGCCGGTGTCTACGAGCGGGACGGGGACCAACTCCTCGTAAACGCCCCCAACTGCGTGGACTGCAAGGCCACGGACGTGCTGGGCCCCAGATGGATGCCTCGTGAAGGTGGAAGCGGCCCCCGGTACAGGCGCATGTAGGCCGCGGGTGGCTCGGGAGTTCTCGGGTTTGTTCCCCTACGCGGGGGGCGGATTCGGCCTGACTCCCTGCGGCAGCGGGTGGGCCGAAGATCAGAGGAGGGTCCACCCGAGGGAGGGAGGCACGATGCTCGCGAAAGGAAAAACGGAGAGACCAAGAACGGTGGGACAGATTCCCACCATCGGGTCCGTGATGACGCCCCTACCCCGGGCCATCGACGTCAACACGCCTCTTCGAGAAGCCCGCGAGGTGATGCGGCAGCGGGGGATTCGACACCTCCCCGTGGAAAACGAAGGTGAATTGGTCGGGCTCCTGTCGGACCGGGATCTGAAGCGGGCGTTGGACCCCTCCAGGGGTCTTCCGGGCGTCGACGAGCTGTTCGCCGGTGACGTGGCCATATTCGAGCCCTTCACCGTGGAGGAGACCGTCCCCCTCGATGAGGTGCTCCGCCAGATGGTGGAACGCCACGTCGGCAGCGTGCTCGTGGAGCGGGAAGGGGACCTTCTCGGGATCTTCACGGCCACGGACGGCTGCCGTATCCTGGCGGGCTACCTGGCGAGCGGGGTGGTCTAGGGGCCGGGCGTCGGTTCCGTCGACCCCTCACGCCACCCCTATCTGGGTAGCACCTGCCAGATATCCACGACGATTCTCCAGCCGTCGGGCTCTCTGCGCCATGTGTGGAAATCCCTCAGACGTTGTACGGAGAGCTCGCCGTCCGGGCCGGCGGTGGTCAGGTCCAGTTCGTTCAGGGTATAGGCCATATCCGCCCCGGGGGAAACCTCTACGACCGGCTCCCCCACGGCGACCAGGCGGAATCCCGGCGTCGACGCCACCCCCTCGGCGAAGGCTCGCATCGCTTCTGGGCCGGATCCAACGGTGCCGTCGGGCGAGTAGCGAGTTCCGTCCTCCGCGTACAGGCCCACCAGGGTCTCCACGTCGCCCGCGTTGGCCGCTTCTACATACCGCCGGTCGGATTGGAGAAGCAGGGCCCGCTCGGCGCCGACGTCCACGCTGGGTGTGCAGGCTGCGAGACAGATCCATCCGGCCGGGGCAATCCGGAGGAGTGAGGTGGCCATGTCGACTTCCGGGGAGGCGGGTTGGGTTGTTCCAGCCGCGTCAGCACGATGGTAGGCCATTCGGCCGGTCCGGCCCAGAGTGGCGGCTGCCAGGCTACTCCTCTCTGAGCACCACGGCGGGGTCCACCCGCATCGCCCGTCGGGCGGGGACGTAGGCAGCGACCATGGCCGCCGCTCCGAGGGCGATGGGCGCGGCGAGGAACGTCACCGGGTCGAACGCCCGCACGCCGTAAAGCATGCTCTCGAGTCCCCGGGCCGCGGGCACGGCGAGCAGCAGACCGATGAGGGTGCCGGGAACGGCCAGACGCAGGCCGTCTCCCAGAACGCTCCGCCGGATGCGCGGCGCGGAAGCGCCCAGGGCCAGCCGTACACCGAACTCCCGTATGCGTTGCCGCACCGAGAACGCGGCCACTCCGTACACGCCCACGCAACCCAGGATGAGGGCCGTTCCAGCGAACAGCACCAGCAGGATCATCATCAGTCGCTGCTGGGCAAGGGAGCGGGCCAGCAACCGGTCGTACGGCACCAGATCGCTGATGGCTATCCGGTTGTCGAAGGCCCCCACGGCGCCGGACAGACTCACCAGGGCATCGGCGCTGCCCGCTCCGGGCCTGGGTCTGGCGACGGCGGTCGCGTGGCCCAGGGCACCGAAGCCCATCTGCGCCAGGGGGACCCACATGGTCGCCTGAGGGGGGGACGCCAGGTCCTCATGATGGACTGCTGCGGTCACGCCCACGACTTCCATGGGCGGCGCACCACGCCACGGGTAGCGGACGGTCTGTCCGAGAGCGCTTGCCCCGGACAGGTAGAGCTCTTCGAACGTCTCGTCCACGATGGCCACGAGGGGTGCATCCACGCGGTCGCCCGATCCGAAAGGCCGCCCGCGGAGAAGGGAGATCCCCGTCACTTCGAAGAACGATGGGGAAACACGGTGGTGAGGGATGACCGGCAGGTCGTTGGGATCCATGGTCACGCCGTCGATAGACGTGGCCACGTACTCCACTTCGGCGCCGAAGGGAATCGAGCTGGCCAGAGCGGCTGAAGAGATCCCGGGATCGTCCAGGATGCTCGTCTCCAGGGCTTCGTAGTAGGACGCCCTGGCTCCCGGGTCGGTGGGGAGCGAGGCGGGTAGATGCACCTGAGCGGTGACCCGGCCCTCTGTCGAGAAGCCGGGGTCGACTTGCGACAGAGCCAGGATGGTACGGGCCAGCAGACCGCCGGAGGTAACGAGCACGATGGCGGCCGCCAGTTGGGCTCCCACCAGGATCCGGGTGGCCCGCCGCCGGGAACGGGAAGCACCTCCGCCCCTGCCCGATGCCCGGAGTCCGGGAGCCGGAGAATGGGTTGCGACCCGCATGGCTGGAAGGGTGGCGGCGGCCAGTGCCGTCAACAGTGCGATGCCAGCGGTTATCGCCACGATTCGGCCATCGAGGGCCGCGCCACCCGGGAGCTCATCGGGGAGATGGGGCTGGACGGCCCGCAGTCCGCCGTAGGCCAGGATCAGCCCTGCCACGAGACCTCCGACCGTTAGAACCATGACCTCGAGGACCTGCTCCCAGGCGAGTCGGGCGCTGCCCGCGCCGAGAGCAGCCCGGACCGTCAAGCTCTGGCTCCGGCTCAGGGCCCGCGACAGAAACAGGCTGGCTACGTTGGCCGAGACCACCAGGAGCACGAGGGCCACCGCACCGAGAAGGACGGTGAGGGGCCCTTTGACCCAGCGGCTTCGCGCCTCTTGAAGGGTGCTGACCCGGGCCTCGTCCCAGTGTCCCGGGTTGGGCGTCCAGAGAGGGTTGGCCAGGCGAACGGCCTCGCTGGAGCGAATGACATCCTGGCGAACTTGTGCAGGCGTGACACCCGGTTTCATCCGTGCAATGACGGTGTGGCCGCCGCTTCCCCAGTGAACGCCGGGATTGGATGCGTCCATGACGCCCGGGCGCCAGATGTCGTTCTGAGCGGAGGGAAGATCGAAACCGGTGGGAAGGACGCCCACGATTTCGTGGGGCTGCCCGTCCAATACGATGGTCTCCCCGGGGACCGTCGGGCGGCCAGAGAAATGTTCCCGCCAGAATGGATCTCCCAGCAGAGCGACGGGGAATGCTCCGGGCCTGGAATCCTCGGGGGTGAAAAGGCGTCCGACCGCCGGCGCGACACCGAGGGCTTCCAGGTATCCGGGAGTGAGGTTGGCCACCGAAACGCGTAGGGGGGGCCGGCCGGGGCGTTCCCAGGTCATGCCGTTGGCGTTCGAAGCCGCCCCCAGCGCCACCACCGTCGACATCTCCGCCTGCATCACCTCCACGGACCCGGGGCTGGTGCCCCATCCCTCCAACACGGCGACGATGCGGTCCGGTTCGGGATAGGGGAGTTGGCGGAACAAGGCCCGGTCGGCGATTCCCACGATGAGCGCGCCTGCTCCGATCCCCAGGGCCAGGGTACCGGACGTCAGCGAGGAGAAGCCGGGAGCCCGACGGAGGGAGCGCAACGTCTGGCCGAGACCTCTGAAGGCCCTGGTTGCCTCCGCCCCGGACCCGATCACGAGGGATCGGGTGAGCTGACCCGGAGCCTGGCGCACGAAATCAAGGACCTCGGAGCGATACCAGCGCTTTGCGGCACTCGGACCTTCTTCTGAACGGCGCGTCACGAACATCCGGTCCAGTTCGTCGACGAGGGTCTCCCTGTCGCCCGGGGGAACCACGACGCGAAGTAGGCGGCGCCAAAAGCGGGGTGGGCGATTCATGAACGGCCCCCCTTCGACAGATCGAGGCCCGTCCACAGCGACTGATAGGCTGCCCGTTCCCGCAGGAGCCGGGCCATGCCGGCGGGCGTTACGATGAAGCAGCGCCGGTCCCGACCGCCCTCGTCCCCCGGGTCCCGGAGATGGGACTGGACCAGGCCCTTGTTCTCCAGGCGCCGGAGAACGACATACGCGGTGGCGACGGTGGTCCGGCGCCCGGTGCGGCGCTCCAGTTCCTCCACGATGGGTGCGGTGTACGATTCATCGCCCAGATGTAGAAGTGCCAGCATCGTCTGATGCTCGAGATCTCCCAGTCCGTCGCGGCCCATCGGCTGCCTCCAGGATTGTTTCTGACAAAGTCTGATTCAATGATATTGACAAAGTCAGAAAGGGAAAGGTTGCGTCGGCCGGGCAGACCTCGACCGTGTCCTCCCGACCTGCTCACGTCCACCAGGGCTCCGGCGCCCCGGAGGGGGGCAACCCGAGCACCACCTCGACGTGTGCCACGTCTACCGGTACTCTGTGGACGCGCAGGTCCGCCGTTTGGTCCGGCCCCCATTCGTGACCGTGTCCGAGGTGACTTCGGGGGTGTGCGCCTCGAGTGACGGCCGCCATCTGGCCCGCACTTCCGTCGACCCCTACCGGATACTCACCGTGCCTGGCTTGGACCTGGAGCAAGGGCAGACCGCGAGGCGGTCCAGGACCCTGACCGCGGAACACGTAACCACGTACGCTCAGCTGTCAGGCGACTACAATCCCCTCCACTTCGACGCGAGCTTCGCCGCGGGAACCCCCTTCGGGCGGTTGGTGGTCCAGGGTGGCCTCACCACCGGCCTGCTGCACGCACTGGTGGCAACGGACATGCCGGGACCCGGCACCGTCTTCCTCTCGCAGAACTGGAGATTCACAGCCCCGGTCTTCGTGGGCGATACCATCACGGCCGAGGCGGTGGTAGAGAGCGTCCACGAGAGCAAACCGGTCTGCCGACTGTCGGTTCGGGTTTCCCGGAGCGACGGCGAGACGGTTCTGGAGGGAGAGGCGTGGTGCTACACCTTCCAGCCCTCCGACGCCGGGGTGGTGGGGTGACGGGCTCATGACCACGGATGAGGGCCTGGCGATGTCCGGGGCGTCCGGGGCAGACCCCTACTCCCGAACGGAGTACCGGCGCCTCATCGCCTGGACGCCGCGCATCGAACGGGAGGGTCCCTGGCTCATGCAGATTCTCTCCGAGGCACCGGACGCGTCCGTCCTGGACGTCGGTCCGGGGACGGGTGAGCACACGGCGTTCTTTGCAGATCGGGGCGTCCGGGCCGTGGGCTTGGACAGTTCGCCCTCCATGATCGAGTCGGCGAAGGAGCACGAAGCCGCGGGTAGGGGCCGCTTCATCCTGGGCGACGCCCGGGAGGCCGACCGCATCCTGAAGGATGAGCCCCTGTTCGGCATGGCCGTTTGCCTGGGGAACGTCTTGCCGCATCTGACCGGAAACGGCGATCTGGAAGCGCTGTTCAGGGCCATCGGCCGCATCCTGCTGCCCGGAGGCAAGCTCCTCGTCCAACTCCTCAACTATGAACGGATTCTGTCCCAGGGCATCCGGCACCTTCCCCTCAACTTCCGGAGTGACGTGGATGGTGTCGAGATCGTGTTTCTGAGGCTGATGACGCCGGTCGGGGATGGTCGAATCCTTTTCTTCCCCACGACCCTCTCTCTCGACCCTGAAAGCGAAGAACCCGTTTCCGTGTCC
>JAHEKK010000335.1 GCA_024638395.1 Gemmatimonadota bacterium
TCGTCCGCAGCCGAGCGGAGAACGCGATCGTCGGCGTGACCTTCTGGATGTTGCCTTCCGCGCTGGGATATGTGCTCTTCGGAGAGGAGGTCGTGGGGGCGATCTTCCGGACCGGGGCCTTCGGCGCCAACGACGCGGTGGTCGGCGGATGGGTCCTCGCGGCCTATGCCCTCGGGCTTCCAGCCTCGGGCGTGTCCCGGGTCCTGTCGTCTTCCTTCTATGCCCTCCGGGACACGCGCACGCCGGCATCGATCGCGTATGCGCGCATCCTCGTCTCGGCCGGGGTCGGCGCCGCCCTCATGTTCCCTCTTGACCGCGTTCTGATCGGTGATCTGGGCTTCGGAGCGGCGGGTCTCGCCCTGGGGGCCTCCGCCGGCGCCTGGTTGGAATGGGCACTGCTGCGACGTAGCCTCCGGCGTCGCCTCCGGGGATTGGGGCCCTTCCGGCCCCAGATCGCACCCATGATCCTGGCCGTCGCGGTTGCCGCTGCGATCGGGCTGGGGCTCCAGCGCCTTCTCCCAGCGACCTACCCTCTCTTGCGGGCCATACTCGTGGTGGGACCCTTCGGCGCCGCGTATCTCGCCCTCACGCACCTGCTGGGCGTCTCCCGGTTCCGGTTGCCCCGGACCGGAGGTCCTGGGCCGGAGCTTCCCTAGATGGCGCGGGGCGTCCCCTTCGACGGGGGCCATGTGGCCCGTTTGTCGACCCGGCCGGGTGTCTATCTCCTCCGCTCCGCCGACGATGAGATTCTGTATGTCGGGAAGGCCAAGTCCCTCCGCGCCCGGGTGCGCTCATACCTGAATCCCGGGTGGGAGCAAGGAGTGAAAACCCGGGAACTGGTTCGCCACGTGGCGCGGGTGGAGACCATGGTGGTGGGGACGGAGGGCGAGGCCCTCATCCTCGAAGCAAACCTCATCAAGGAGCACCAGCCCAGATTCAACATCCAGCTCCGCGACGACAAGAAATACCCGTACATCAAGGTGACCCTGAAGGAGCCCTTCCCCCGGGTCTTCGTGACCCGAAACGTAAAGAACGACGGTTCGAGGTACTTCGGCCCCTTCGTGTCGGTGGGGCGAGTCCGCCAGGCACTCGAGACGGTGAAGCGCCTGTATACGGTCCGGTCCTGCAGGTACCGTTTGCCCAGGGAGGCGCCGGTCCGCCCGTGCCTCGACTATCACATCGGCCGGTGCAAGGCGCCCTGCGTGGGGCTGCAGACCAGGGAAGACTACCGCGAGATGATCGACGAGATGCTCAGGGTCCTCTCAGGCGACGTGGCGGCCATCCAGGCCGAAATGGAGGCTCGAATGCATGAGGCGGCGCAGGCCCTGGACTTCGAGCGGGCCGGTCATTTTCGGGATGTGTTGGCCGGGTTGGATGGCATCGCACGGCACCAGCGGGTGCAGGCCGTGGAGGGTGGCAATCAGGACGTAGTGGGACTGGCTCGGGACGGCGAGCAGGCCGTGGCAACCACGCTCCGTATCCGGAACGGGGTCCTGATCGGACAGCACTCGCATTTCATGACAGACGTGGCGAAGGAGGGAGACGAGGCCCTGGTGTCACGGTTCGCGTCCCATGCCTATCTGTCGAGTGGGGCCGCGGCCCTGGCGGCCCTGCCCAAAGAAGTGCTACTCCCCACCGACTTCGACGACCGGGGACTCCTGGAAGAGATCCTCACGGATGAGGCGGGGTTCAAGGTGGCCGTCCGCGTGCCCCAGCGCGGCGCCAAGGTGCGTCTGGTGGACCTGGCGACCGCCAATGCGCGAAAGGTCCTGGACGACCGCCGGACCGCTCCCATCGGTTCTCCGCGGACCGACGACGTCCTATTCGACCTCCAGGACCGCCTCGGCCTCAAAGTGGTTCCCCGCGTGATCGTGTGCTTCGACGTGTCCCACACCCAGGGAGCAGAGACCGTGGCCAGCGCCGTGCTCTTCGTGAACGGAGAGCCGAAACGGGCCGGATACCGGCACATGAAGATCCGGGGCGAATGGGGAAACGACGACTTCCGCTCGATGCACGAGGTCGTGGCCCGCTATTTCCGTCGGAGGTTGGAGGAGGAGGAGCCACTGCCGAACCTCGTCCTCATCGACGGCGGGAAGGGACAACTCTCTGCCGCGGTGCGTGCACTCGAGGAGGTGGGGGTACCGGACAGCGTGGTGGCCGCTTTGGCAAAGAAGGAGGAGACCGTCTACATGCGGGGCCGGTCCAGCGGGATTCGGATCCCCCGAAGCGAACGGTCACTTCATCTGCTCCAGCGCGTCCGCGACGAAGCGCACCGTTTCGCGGTGTCCTACAATAGAAAGCTCCGCTCCCGAAGAACCGTGCGCTCGGAATTGGGCGACATCCCCGGGGTGGGGCCGTCTCGTCAGCGCGCGCTCCTCAACCGGTTCGGCTCGGTGCGCGGCGTGCGTGAGGCCACGGCCGACGAGATCGCACGGCTGCCCGGGTTCGGCGATGCCTTGTCGGCCCGGATCCTGACGTGGCTCAAGGGGTCTAACGACTAGTTCGGCCACCGGCCGGAGCAGCAGGCCGCGGTCGAAAAGACGTTCGCCGGCGCGGTCCGGAGGCGGAAGACAGGCTCCGTTGTCCGCCGCTTTGACCTCATTTATCGCCTCGGGTATACTTTACAGCTTGAATCCAAGCGGGGTGCGGTCGAGGTGCCGCGACACCCCATGCGCAACACAATAGGAGGTTTGGCGTGAACAAAGCCCGGTACGGACTCGCGTTGATGGCGGCCGCGACGGTGGCAGTAGCCGGATGCGCGTCCGGCTCCGGAGGCTCTTCGGGGGGAAGCGACGGAGGGATTCGGCCTGAGGACAACACTCACACACGAAGCGCCCAGCTCTTTCTGACCCAGGCCCAGACCATGGGTGACGCGGCGCGGTACGATCAGGCCTACGAAGCTGCCCTGCAGTCCATCCAGACAGAGCCCATGAACCCCCTCGGGTTCTTCCAGGCCGGTCAGGCAGAGGTGGGGCGCGGCAACTACGAAGCCGCCGATACGCTCTTTGACAAGGCTCTCGAGCTCTATCCGGCGTACGCTGAAGACGTAGAGCTCCAGCGAGAGGCTGCCTGGATCGACCTCTTCAATCAGGCCATCGACCCCATGAACCAGGGGAACTACGCCGAGGGCGCCCGCTTGCTCATGGCGGCCGAGGCCATTTATCCGTCACAGCGGCCGGAAGCGCTCATCAATCTGGGCGTTGCTCATGCGAACCTCGACCAGATGGACGAGGCCATCGATGCGTACGGCGCGGCCCTCGATGTGATCCGTGGCCCGGCGACGGCGGAGGCGGACAGCGCCACCGCGGCGAACTGGCTCGACAGTGAGGCCTCCGTGGCCTTCAACCTGGCCAACCTCCTGAGCCGCGCGGAGCGGTACGACGAGGCTGCGGCCGAGTATCGGGCGTACCTGAGCAACAACCCTGGAGACGTGTCGGCCCTGTCGAACCTGGCGGCGGTCTTCGCCTCGTCGGGGCAGCCGGACAGTGCGCAGGCCATCTATGACGATCTGCTTTCCCAGCCCAACCTGGGGATGCGGGACCTGTTCAACATCGGCGTGGGGCTCTACCAGTCGCAGGTGTTCGACCGGGCCGCCGAAGCCTTCGGCACCGTCGCTGAAAATGCGCCACAAAGCAGGGACGCGGTCTACAACTGGGCCCAGTCTCTGTACGACGGTGAGGACTGGGAGTCCTTGGCCTCCGTCGGGATGAGGCTCGTCGAGCTGGATGCGAACAACCCCAACAGCTATACGCTGGTTGCGAAGGCGCTGATCGAGACGGGCCAGGAGCAAGAGGCCGTACGGATGCTGGAGACGGGAAGGGACCTGCCCTTCACGCTTCAAGACACGCAGATCAGGCCCGATCCAGCGGGTGGCGCGACCGTCACCGGCCAGTTGGTCAACAACTCCCTCGACGCCGGTTCGACGGTGACGCTGCGGGTCCACTTCTCCGCGGAAGATGGCTCCGAGCTGGGCACGACCGACGTGCGTATCGCGGCGCCGGCTCCCGAAACGGCCGAGGTGTTCCGCGCGGATTTCGCCTCGAGCGAATCGGTGATGGGATACTACATCCAGGTGGTGAACTAGCCTCAGGATGTCAGGGCGGGCCCTGGAAATACCGGGGCCCGCCCTGCGTGTTTGCTTCCCTCCCGGAGGAGGGGAAATCCGGCGTTGACGGCCCACCGGGCCGAGATAGATTGATGGGCCTTACGCGGGCGTAGCTCAGTTGGTAGAGCATCAGCTTCCCAAGCTGAGGGTCGCCGGTTCGAGTCCGGTCGCCCGCTCTCACGGCCTGGAAGACCCCGTATCCCGGTGAGGATGCGGGGCTTCGTCGTGTCGGCCGGCGGGTCACCGCGATCCAGGGGCTTCGCGTCCCACGGTTACCGGCGGACCTCCTGGGTCGCCCCGCCTCAGTTCATCGTGGGGTCGAAGGGCATCCTGGAGAGTCGTTTGTAGTCAGGCCCCTTTCGCTCCAGCACACGGCGCCACAGGAAGTCCGGTGACTGGGTGAAGACGTCTTCCTCCCGGGCGGGCTCGATGATCCACGCATCCTGCCCCAGCTCGGCCTCCAACTGGCCGGGGCCCCATCCGGAATATCCGGCGTAGACGCGGGCCCTGACGATCCCCGACTCCGCTCCGGCAGGGACGTCCCCAACCATGAAGCCCACG
>JAHEKK010000336.1 GCA_024638395.1 Gemmatimonadota bacterium
ACGAAGGCGCGGCAGGAGGCCTCGGCCGCGAGCTCTCCGCGATGCAGCCCGAGCTCATGGGCGATCCTCTCCTCCTGACTACCGGTGTTGGCCGGGGGCGGCTTACACTGGCGGTGGCTCCTGCCACCGGATGGGGCACGAGCTACGGTCTCTTGCCGGGGGCGGTCGTTGCCCTGGTGCTGGCGCTACTCGGGGCTGTGTGCGTCTACGAGTTGCTTCGGGCGCCGGCGCGGGGTGCCAGGCGTGTGCAGGAGCTGGCTTCCCGCTCCAGACGGGTCAGCCGCGAGTTGCTCGAGGAAGGCCGTCGCCGCGAGCAGGCCGAGGTCAGACTGAAGGGGGCATTGGAGAGCGACATGGCCACCGGACTGCCGCGTGCGAAGAAGTTCGGTCGGGCGTTGGAGAGCGGATTGAACCAGGTTCGCGGAACCCCCGGGAGGTCTGAGGTTGCCGTCGCCTTTCTGGCGGTCGACCGATTCCTGGAGGTGTTGGATACGCTTGGCGAGACGGCTGCCGAGGAGCTGATCGTTGCCGTATCAAACCGTATCCGCTCCTGCCTGGGCCAGGACGACTGCCTGGCACGCCTCGACTCAAACCGTTTCGGCGTCGTCCTTCACCTGTCTCCGCCCTCAGGCATGGCGGAATTCTCGACGCGGCTCCAGGCCGCCATGGAAGCGCTCGTGCATCTGCGCGGCACGCAGATCTTCGCGTCTGTGAGCATGGGCTACGTGTTCATCCGAACGGGCGATGAGCACCCGGGCGAGCTTCAACGCCAGGCCGAGGCCGCTCTGCGAAGGGCTCAGCGTTTGGGCACCGGGCACGGCGAGTGCTACTCCGAGACCATGCGCGAAGAGGCGGCAGAGTCCCTTGTGATTCGCAGTGAGTTACGAGCTGCACTCGACGACGAGCGTTTCGAGCTGGCTTATCAGCCTATCGTGTCCCTCACCGACGGCGTCCCGAAGGGCATGGAGGTCCTCTTGCGCTGGACCCATCCAACGGAGGGGCCCATCTCGCCTGCCCGGTTTATTCCGGTGGCCGAGGAGGACGACTTCATCATCCGCCTTTCGCGGTGGGTGTCGAGGAAAGCGGCCGAGCAACTCGCGGCCTGGCGGGACGCAGGGCTGGTCGGTGACGACTTCTATCTCTCCGTAAACTTGTCGGGGCGTGAACTCCACCAGCCGGATCTCTGCTACTTCTATGAGGACCTTCTGCAGCAGTTCGCTCTCCCGAGTGGTAACCTGCGCCTCGAGGTCACCGAGAGGATCTTGTCGAACGACATGGAGACGGCGACGAGGAACCTGGAGGAACTGCACCGGGGGGGCATTCGCTTGCTTCTGGACGACTTCGGCACTGGCTATTCGAGCCTGAGCTACCTCTACAGGCTTCCCTTTCACACGTTGAAGATCGATCGCTCGTTCGTCCTCCGAATTGTGGAGTCAGAGAGGGAGAGGGGCATCGTGAAGGCCATCGTGGAGCTTGCCCGCTGCCTGGACATGACGACTGTAGCCGAGGGGATCGAAGACGAGGAAGTGGCTGCCGTCCTGGGTGAGCTGAGCTGCGATGCAGCGCAGGGCTACCACTTCAGCCGGCCCATCATGACGGCGGACGCCGGAGCGTACTTGAAGAAGCACGCGCCCGGGACGCCCCCGCCGGCCACGAGAATAGGACAGGTGCCGGAGAGCGTCACGACGTAGGGTGGAGGAGGGCGGCGCCTCCTGCTTGAGCTCCGCGGCATCGCGTCGAGACATGGGCCACTCTCCTTCGATTAGACGTTTCCTTGCGCCCCTATGCGTGGCCACCGGGGGTTGGCGCGGGTCCTTCCCCTCCGAGGCACCGCGATGACCGAGCCCATTACCCGCCTGAACGCCGCCCTCGAGGGCCGATACCGCATCGAAAGAGAGATCGGCGAAGGCGGCATGGCCACCGTCTACCTGGCGGAAGATCTCAGGCACGAGCGAAGGGTCGCCCTGAAGGTGCTCAAGGCCAGTCTCGCCGCTGTGGTGGGCGCCGAGCGCTTGACGCGCCGGTGCGACCCCCGCCGCTCGGGCGTACCTTGCCCAGGCACCTTCCATCAGGAGGAGAGACATGAGGCTGCCCCCGATGTGCTTCGCCATGGTCACCTTCGCCGCGGGCGCCCTCGGCATGGCGTTGCCGGCACCAGCGTTGGCCCAGGACGACGTGATCCGGGTCGACGACCTCCGCCTCGAGGTCGGCGCCCAGTCCCTCCAACTGTCCCCCGACGGCCGCTCGGTGGTGGTGGTGACGAGCCGGCCCAATTACGAGGAAAACCGGTTCGACCGGTCTCTCGTCCTCGTCGACGTGGAGAGCGGAGAGGCGATTGACCTGACGCCACATCGTCCCGGCGGCGATCAACCTCGTTGGTCGCCCTCGGGACGTGAACTCGCCTTCCTGGACAGACCGGGGGGCGAAGATCCTCAAGTGTTCGTGCTCCCGGTCGGCGGAGGAGAGGCTCGGCAGGTTACGGAAGCCGTGCGTGGGGTGAGGCTCTTCCAGTGGTCAAGCGATGGTGAGCACATCCTGTACACGACCCCGGAGGCGGCCCCCGAGGGGGAAGGTGAGGAGCGGCACAACAAGTCATTCGAGGTGGGATACAACAGCTATCTGACCCGCGAGGCGCCTACCCCGACCCACCTGTGGAGGGTGGAGGCCTCAGGAGGCGATGCACAGCGCCTGACAGAGGGGGACTGGAGCATCACCGACATGATGCCTGCGCCGAATGGCCGCCTGGTGGCCCTTCAAGTCACGCCGAGACCCCACACCGGCGAGTTGATAAGAACCACGATTCGGTTGCTCGACGGTGAAACGGGCGTGCTGAGGGACCTCGTTGAACAACCGCCCTCGTTTCTTGCCGCGTTTTCTCCGGATGGCCAGGCCCTGGCCTTCACCCGCTCAAGAGGGGACGAGCCCTTCTTCAACCCAGCGGGGGTCTTCCTCCAGTCCGTGGATGGCGGCGAGGCGGAGGACGTGACCCGCGCCATCGACCGGCAAGTCGGCGGTGTGGCCTGGTTGCCCGATGGTCGATCCCTGCTCGTCACCGGAGTGGATCTGACGCGAGGCGCCATGTGGCTCCAGCCGGTGGAGGGCCCCCCCACCCCGCTCGACCTGGGAGGTATACACCCCTCCTCGCCGCCTGACGTGTCGGATGAGGGGACGGTGGTCTTTGTCGGGCGAGAGGCGGATCGGCCGACGGAGCTCTACGTCATGCAAGCCGGGGAGTGGACGCCACGGCGATTGACCGATTTCAATGGTGCCCTGGCCGACAAGAGGTTCGGACGGGTCGAGACGGTGACCTGGGACGGGCCAGACGGGTTCAGACAAAACGGAGTTCTGCGTTATCCTCCTGATTTTCAGGAAGGGCTACGGTATCCGCTGGTCCTGAGCATTCACGGAGGTCCCATGGGTGCCTCGACCGAAGGCTTCAGCACGTTCGATCACATTCTGGCCGCCCAGGGTTGGTTGGTATTCAGCCCGAACTACCGCGGCAGTAGTACCCAGGGGAAGGCCTTCCAGAGCGCCGTCGTGGACGACGCCGGAGACGGTCCCGGGCGCGACGTGATGTCAGGCGTTGAGGCGGTGAAGCGGCTCGGCATTGTTGACGACAACCGGGTCGCCGTGTCGGGTTGGTCCTACGGCGGGTACATGACGGCCTGGCTCACCGCCCACTACGACGGATGGGCCGCTGCCATGGCGGGCGCAGCGGTGACGGATTGGTTCGACTGGTACAGCATGGCCGACATGAATACGTGGGCTGGGTTCGGATTGAACGGGTCTCCCTGGACCAACGACAACGCCATGAACTACTGGCGCCAATCGCCAATGGCCTATGCCCACCAGATCCGTACCCCCACGTTGATTCTCTCCACCACCGGCGACGAGCGCGTCACCGTGAGCCAGTCCTACAAGCTGTATCACGCCCTGAGTGACAACGGGGTTGAAGTTGAGTTCGTCGCCTACCCGGTACCGGGGCACTTCCCGCCGGATCCGGTTCACCAAAGGGACGTGCGGCGTCGCTGGGTCGACTGGATCCAGGAGCACTTCGACCGGGTCGGGCCCAGGGCCTCGCCGGAGTGAGCCAGCGGAGACCTACGAGGGCCGCGTGGGTTGGAAGAGGGTGGCCGTGGGTTTTCGCCTGGGTAACGCTCGCCGCCGGAGGAATTGAGGGACAGGCCCAGGAACTCCGCGTCGCCACCTACAATATCCGGCATGGAGTGGGGATGGACGGGTCCCTCGATTTGCCGAGGATCGCCGCGGCCCTTCGCCCACTTCGGGCCGACGTCATCGCCTTGCAGGAGGTAGACCGGAACGCCTTCCGGACCGGAGGCGTGGACCAGGTCGCCGAGCTCGCTGATCTCCTGGGAATGGAGGGCTTCCACGGCGCCCACCGGGCCTTTCAGGGAGGGGCGTATGGAAACGCGGTGCTGACCCGGCTTCCGGTTCTGGAGGTCCGCACGCATCCACTGCCGCCGGCCCGTGGCAACGGGTTGGCCGCACTTGAAGTTCAGGTCGGTGTCGGAGAGTCGCAGCTCCTCGTCTCCGTGGTGTCCGTTCACCTGGCTGGCGAGCTCCTGGACAGGAGTCTGCAGGCCGACTCGTTAACGAGCCTGTTCCGGGCTACGGCCTGGCCGGTCATTCTCGCTGGGGACCAAC
>JAHEKK010000337.1 GCA_024638395.1 Gemmatimonadota bacterium
ACGCATGGTGGACCCCCAGAGCGACCGGGACTGGCTTTCGGAGCGAGAGCGAGACGTTCTCGAGGCCGTGATCCGTGCGTACGTGGAGACCGCTGAACCCACGGGCAGCAACGCACTGGCCACCCGATTCGCCCTCGGTGTGTCGTCGGCCACCATCCGGAACACGATGGCCGACCTGGAATCGAAGGGGTATCTGACCCACCCCCACACGTCCGCCGGACGCGTGCCTACCGATCTCGCGTACCGCTTCTTCGTGGACCGCATCGTCCAGCCCGCGACCGTGACCCGCCAGGAACGGGCCAGGCTGGAGAAGGAAATCTGGTCCGGCGAATCGACGGTGGAGCGGATCGTCGCCAATGCGGCCCGCGCCCTGGGACTCCTCGCTCACGAGCTGGGCGTTGGTTCGGTCCCCCAGCTGCTCAACGCCGTTCTCGAACGCCTGGATCTCATCCAGGTATCGTCCAACAAGGTGTTGATGGTGGCGACGATCCGGAGCGGGATTGTACGCACGGTATACGTCGACCTGCCTGGAGAGGTCCCGGCGGACACCCTCGGAACACTCCAGGCGATCCTCAACGAGCGACTCGGGGGCCTGACGTTCGAGGAGATCCGCAGCTCTCTCGGGAGCCGGCTCCAGGACGCCGCGGATCCCGAGACCCAGGATATCCTCAACATCTTCATCGAGTCGGGGGAGGGTTTGTTCGGGGGGGAGTTCGCTCAGGAGGATCCGGTCGTCCTGGGGCAGACCTCCGTCCTCGCCTCCCAACCGGAGTTCTCTTCCGGCGAGCAGCTGAAAGGCCTCATCGAGCTCACGGAACAGAAGGAGCTGCTCGCCCGGGTGTTGGGGAGTCGTGCGGCGGACGGCGGCTTGCGTGTTACCATTGGCGGGGAACACGTCTCGGACGAGCTGGCCGACTTCACGGTCGTGACGTCCGAATACCGGGTCGGGGGCCTCAAGGGCGTGGTCGGCGTCATGGGTCCCACGCGAATGCCCTACGAGAAGATCATCGCGATCGTCGACTACACCTCGTCGCTCGTGACCAGGATGCTGGAGCCATAGACGGGGAACATGACTGACTACTATGCCCTTCTCGGAGTCGGGCGGGACGCATCCGGGGAGGAAATCAAGAAGGCCTACCGCAAGCTCGCCCTGAAGTACCACCCGGACCGGAATGAGGGCTCGAAGGAAGCGGAGGAGCGATTCAAGGAGGTCACCGAGGCCTACGAGGTCCTCCGCGAACCAGGCAAACGCAGTCAATACGACCGCTTCGGCAAGGAGGGGGTGGGGGCAGGGCGGGGAGGCTTCTCCGGCGGTTTCGACTTCGCCGATGCCGTCGAAGTCTTCATGCGCGACTTTGGTGGCTTCGGCGGCCTGGAGGACCTTTTCGGAGGTCGTCGCCGGAGCAACCGCCCGACCCAGGGCAAGTCCATCCGGATCAAGCTTCCTCTGTCCCTGAAGGAAGCGAGAGACGGCGTCCTCAAGACGCTTCGGGTCTCGGTGCTGGATCTGTGTCGCGCCTGCGATGGGACCGGGGCGGCAGGAGGGGCGGCTCCCGTCCCATGCGAGCCGTGCGGCGGCTCTGGGGAAGAACGCCGGGTGGAGCGCTCCGTCTTCGGTCAGTTCGTCAGCGTGGGACCCTGCAGCCACTGTCACGGGGAAGGACGGGTGATTTCCGATCCCTGCGCGACCTGCCACGGCGATGGGCGTTCCCGCACGGAGCGGGAGGTCAGGGTCGAAGTGCCGGCCGGGGTCTCCTCCGAGAACTACATCACCCTCCGCAGAGAGGGGAACGTCGGACCGAAGGGCGGGCCGCGCGGGGACATTATCGTGCTTCTCGACGTGCAGGAGGACGACCGCTTCCTCAGGGACGGGAGCAACCTCGTTCTGGAGCTTCCCATCACCTTCAGCCAGGCCGCTCTAGGCGCGAAGGTGGCGGTGCCTACCCTGGACGGTCGCGCCCGTGTCGACATCCCGGCCGGGATCCAGAGCGGTGAAGTCATCCGCATCAAGGGCGAGGGTCTGCCCGATCTCAACGGTCGGGGAACCGGGGACCTGCTGGTCCGCATTCTGGTCTGGGTTCCGGAGCGACTCACCGGCGAGCAGGAACGGGCCATCAAGGCCCTGCAGGCCGTAGAGGAGGCGCCCCCGGAGAAGGTGGACCGTTCATCCCGGCAGGGGTTCTGGTCTCGGGTCAAGGAAGCCCTCGGCTGAGCGCAGACCCCGAGTCGCGACAGGCGCCTGATGCGCCGCCGGCGGGCGTGCCGCCAAGATGGCTGGAGCTGACGGTCGCGATCCGGGACGAGGTGGAGAGATCGTTCGCCGCCGAGGCTCTGGTGGACGCGGGAGCCAGAGGGGTCGAAGAGATCCCGGAAGGCCTGCGGACCTACTTTCCGGAGCCGCCCGATCCGGAACCATTCGTGAGCCTCCTCCGGGCATCCCTCGCGGCCCTTCGGGGCGGGGAAGAGCCCGCCGTTTCGTGGCGGTGGCAGCTTCACGAGGACTGGGAAACCCTTTGGCGCCAGGGCCTCGGTCCCCGTCGTGTGGGAACGCGGATCGTCGTCCAGCCGTCATGGACCGAGTACACGGCCCGGGCCGGAGACGTGGTGCTGACGATCGATCCGGGGATCGCTTTCGGGACCGCCGAGCACGCGACCACGCGACTGGCTCTCGAGCTCCTGGAATCCCGGGTGGAGCCTGGCCAGACCGTAGCCGACGTAGGGACCGGAACCGGTATCCTGGCCATCGCGGCCGTACGACTGGGGGCCCGGAGGGCCGTAGGGTTCGACACGGATCCCTACGCTTGGGCCGTGACCCGGGAGAACGCTTCTCGCAACGGTGTGGGCCACCGGGTGGACGTGGTGGAGGGGCCCATGCCCGAGGGCTCTCCGGAGTTCGACGGCCTGGTCGCCAACATCGAATGGGTCCGGCTGCGCCCGCTGGTACCGACCCTGGCCCGAAGGGTCCGCGTGGGGGGGTGGATGGTCCTCTCCGGTGTCTTGCAGGAGCAGCGGGACGAGGCCCGCCACACGCTGGGGGACCTTGCACTCGAGGCCGTCATGGAGGTCGCGGAAGAGGAGTGGTGGGCGGTGGCCCTTGTCGCCGCAGGAGACTGAAGAGCCGGACGGCCTCGTTGGCTTTCAGCATCCAGCGGGATAGGGAAACGCGCGATTCCGCATCGACGTCGGTGGCGAGGAGCCGGAGGGTGTCCCAGACGGAGAGGACGAGAGGCTCGGCGTCGGGCGCCACCTCGTCGGAGGTGACCAGGACCCACGCATCCAGGGCGGGTTCGAACCCGTCGCCCCGGGGCGAGTCCGGGAACTCCAGGATTCTGAGCGTCGAGGCCGCCCCCCGGATATGATCCCGGAGGCGGGTCCGGGAGCTGGCCCCCCTGACCCCTCTCGCCCGGAGTCGCCGCGAGAGGGCGTCCAGCGACAGCGTTCCCGGGCCCTCGCGCCGGAGGGTGTCGATCACATCATTCGGGTTGCCGATCATCTCGGCGATCTCCTTGCGGGTGATGGGGGAAGCGCTCCGACAACCCTACGTGCCCGACGGGGTCGACTGAATGCGCAGATGGGACCAACGGACGGGCGCCGGGTGTCTCGCCGCCCCTGGAGCGCCATATTCCCGATCCGGCGGGTCACTTCTCAGGTGGCTGAATACTGAAGCGGGAGGCATTGTGGGCGATGGACTCAAGGCCAGGGTTCAGGCGGGCCTGAACGAGGCGCGAAAGGCACGGGACAAGGAGCGGACGCTGGTCCTTTCCACCACGCTTTCGGAAATCAAGAACAGGGAGATCGACCACGGAAGCGGATTGAACGAGGACGAGGTGGTCCAGGTGTTGTCGCGAGCCATCAAGCAACGGAACGACGCCGCGGCCCAGATGCGGGAGGCGGGACGGGGAGAGCTGGCGGAAAGGGAGGACGCCCAGGCGGCCGTCCTGCAGGAGTTCATGCCTTCCGGCCTCTCCGAGGACCAGGTCCGTAGCCTCGTGAAAAGCCTCGTGTCAGGCGGCGCGGATCAGATGGGAGCCGTCATGGGCCAGCTGATGCCGGAGATCCGAGGCCGTTTCGATGGCAAGGAAGCCAACCGGATCGTGAGGGAGGAGCTGGGCCTTTCGTGACGGATCACGCTCTCCGCATCCTGGAGTTCGACCGAGCCCTGGACTTCGTTGCCGGGTTCGCGGTCTCCCAGGTGGGGCAGAGGCGTGTAGAGTCCATGAGGCCGGTTGCGGACCCGGCCCAGGTAGAGCGGGAGTTGAGGGCCGTGGAAGAGGTGTTGGGGCGGCTGCAGGTATCCGAGGCGGGTTCCCTCCCCGCTTTCCCGGACTGTGCCGGCGCCCTCGCGCGCCTGGACGTTGACGGCGGAGTCCTGATACCGGAGGAGATCTGGTCGATCGGGATCCTGCTGGAAACGGGCAGGGTAGTGGTGGCCGGCTGGACGCCGGATTCCGACCGGGTGCCGCTTCTGGGCGAGCTGGTGCGGCGTGTCGTCGAAGACGAGGCTCTCGAGAAGCGTATTCTCCGCTCGGTGGACGGGGAGGGCGCCGTTCTGGACACCGCGAGCAGGGACCTGGCCCGCATCAGGCAGAGACTCCAGGGCCGGCACGTTCGGGTCGTCCGTCACCTGGAAGGCGTCTTGGAGGGACTGGACCCGGGCCACCGTG
>JAHEKK010000338.1 GCA_024638395.1 Gemmatimonadota bacterium
CGACGATTCCGGAAGTGCCAAGAGCTTCTGGGCATGGAAGCGGACATCGCCCAGATAGAACCATCCCTCCGGGTCGCGTGGGTAGCGCTCGACGTATCGCTCTATGGAATCCAGGGCTGCAAGGTTCCCATCGAGATCCAGCTTCCGTGCGGTGACAAGAGCCCGCTCTCTAGCCGGCAGCCGGTCCCGCTGCTCGTACGCGGCCTGCATCGAGGCCTCCGCCCGGGATGGTAACCCTCGCGTATTCCAGATCTCCGAGTCCGCGAGCCGGAAATGTGCCAGGGCGAAGGTCGGATCCAGGTCCACCGCAGCGGCGAAGGCCGTGGTTGCCGTTTCCCATCGAGATGCCCGGTAGGCCTCCTCACCGCGAAAGTACTCGCGCATCGCGGCCAGGGATTCCGTTGTCACCGCTGCCACCCTCAGGTCCGGCAGGGACTCGTGAGAACGCCAGACTTCCCGTACCAGTTCGACACTTAGCCGATCAACGACCGCCAACATGTCATCGACACGCCCTTCGGCGACCGCTTGGGCAAGACGATCCCCACCAACCGAATAGAGCTGACCGGTGCACCGGACCTGGCCTCCGGAGGCGACGATGCTCCCCACCAGTACGGACCGGCTGCCCAGGTCCCGCCCGATTGCCAGCGCAGCATCGAGGTCCACGCCACTCCCCGTGCTCACCTCGTCCCAGCGCTGAATGACGGTATGGGGATTCACGATCCGGAGTCCACCTACACCATCGAGGTTGGAGCTGAGCAGGGACGCAATGCCACGACCGAATTCCTCGACGCCCTGCCCGGAAACCGTGAACGGCAGTACGGCCATCACCTCGACCTCCGGCGGCACCGGCGCCGCTGGTTGCGGAGACCTGAACGTGAACACCGCGAGTGCCACGCCTGCGGCGGCCACTGCGCTCCAGCGGGCCCAGGCCCAGGATGTTGAGCCTGAAGGCCTAGTCGGGACCTTTTGGGGGCGTTGAGTACTCTCGGTGAGACCCCGCGAGAGGCTCTTGGTCAACTCGGTTGCGTCGGCGTATCGGTCCTCAGGCGCCTTGTTCAGACAGCGGGCGACCGTGTTCGCGACCGAGGGGGGTACCTCGGGCCGGAAATCTGTCACTGGCGGGGGGGCCTCGGTGGCGTGGCGCACCATCACGGTCCGAGGCGAAGGGTCCTTGAAGGGGGGTCTCCCTGCGAGAAGCTCGAAGAGGACGCATCCAAGAGAATAGATGTCCGTGGCTGGACCGATATGGTCATCCCCCGCCGCTTGTTCTGGACTCATATAGGCCGGGGTGCCTATCGAGAGACCGGAAGCCGTGATGCCTCCGCTAGCCTCGTCCAGCGTCCGGGCGATTCCGAAATCGGCTACGACAGCGTGCCCCGCGGAAAGCAAAACGTTGCCGGGCTTGATGTCCCGGTGCACGACTCCCCGCGCATGGGCGTAGTCGAGTGCCTCGGCGACTTCGTGGGTGATGCGAAGCGCTTCCGCGATCGGGAGTTTTCCTTCTCGCATCACTCGCTGTTTCAGCGACTCCCCTTCAACAAAGGGAGACACGAAGTATAGAAGGCCATCGGCCACGCCCGAGTCGTGCAAGGGGAGGATGTTGGGGTGGTTGAGCTTGGCGATCGTGTCGATCTCGCGACGAAATCGAACCTCGCCGAGGGCCTGCGTGATTTCCGGCCGGAGCGCCTTGATTGCGACCGAGCGACCATGCTTGAGGTCTTCGGCGAGGACGACGATCCCGGAAGCCCCTTCACTCACGAGGTCCTTGACCTGGTAGCGCTGCGACAGGGCGCTACGAAGCCTGGAGACCGTATCGTGCATCGGTAGCGCTTCCTCAGGGGGCGAGTTGGCAGCGACGACCGTCGAGTCCAATCAACGGAGCCCGGGCTGATTCCGCAACGCGGACGCTTCGGGGCCTATGCCGGTTGGCGTTGACCGGCCCTATTGCGAGAGCAACGATTTCCAGCGGTGCTCCAACACCCCGCAGCGCGACGGCACCCATGGCCTTTGCAGTCAGTTCAGAGGGCGGGTCGAGCCCGGACATAGGGGAACGGGACGCCAGGAGCCGTCGGCCGAGGCGGTTGCACCCCCCTGGGATCCGCCCGGTCACGTTCAGCAACTCGCCGTTGAACGCGATCTCCTTCTTCAGGTCACCCATCTCTGCCGCGGTCACCCGAGTGCAGACCGGCCTGGGAATGGGGCGCGGCCCGTATCGCGTCATATACCGGACAACGTTGGCGCGCACCGCGTCATCGATCTGGAAGAAGGCCCGGACGCCGTAGTTGTCTTCGACTTCCAGGTCAGTCGGATCCGACCCAATCCCCTACCGCCCGGCCTCATACTTGGTGAACGCCCCGCCGGCCCACTCCAGGGAGTTGGGCCCTTCAGCGGCGTATACGTTGCCGTCGGCGTCCACCGCCACTCCCTCCCCGGCCGTTCCTTGGTAGAGGCGGCTCTCCCTTTCGAAGGGCGGGATGAAAGCCGTGATCCGGTCCTCGTCGACGTGTCCGATTCGGACGCCGTTCAGCCAGTTGGGGTGGTTCGTGGGGCTCGATTCGGAGTCGATGGCGTACACCACGTCGTCCGCGGTGATGAACAGGCCGCTGATGCGTCCGTACAGGTATCGGGAGTCCAGGTACGTGCCCTGCTGATCGAAGATCTCGATCCGGTGGTTGCCCCGGTCCGCGACCCAGAGCCGGCCCTGGGAGTCGAACGCGAGGGCGTGAGGGGTGCGGAACTCCCCGTGCCTGGGACCGATCTGGCCCCACTCACTGATGAACGTGCCGTCTGCCGAATACTTGAGGATCCGCCCCGTCGAGCCCTCCGGAGGGTTGTCGGTCTGACCGTTGTGTCCATCGGCTACGAAGATGCTGCCGTCGGGAGCCGTGATGACGTCGTTGGGTTGATTCAGCTGGTTTGGCCCACTGCCGGGCTGCCCCGCCGTGCCCAGGGTCAATAGTACCTCTCCATCGGGACTGAACTTGAAGACCTGGTGTCCCTTGGTGCCGGCCTCGTTGCCGGCGAAGTCGGTGATCCAGACGTTCCCTTCCCGGTCCACATGGATCCCGTGAGGGGTCACCATGAGACCGACCCCGAAGTTGGCGAGGATCTCGCCGGTGTTGCGGTCGAACTTGAAAACCGGGTCCACGGGGTTCGTGTCGCAGTTGATGGCGACACCCCCGCCGAAGCTGCTGGCGCCGCATCTCTCGTAGGCCCAGATGTGCCCGTCGATGGGGTCGATGTCGATCCCGGCCGTCGAGCCCCACTCCCGTCCCTCGGGGAGCTCGCCCCAGTTGGTCACGACACCGGGCGCCGGGTTGGGGAGTCCCTCGCCGGTGATGGGATTCCCGTAGGGCTCCGGGCCTGCCATGGCCGCTTGTTCGGCCCCGCATGCAGCCAATAGTGCGGCGGTTGCCAGCCAGGCGGATACTGGGTGGAGGGAGTACCTATTGATTCGCTTGGTGCGGTGCATGTCCGTATCTCGGTTGGGGCCAGGAGGGGCGACGGATCCAGCTTGGGCCGCGGATGCCGTTTGAGCAACGTGAGACTCGCCGGGTCAACTGCGCCGGCGGGTCCTCCTTACTGACCCGGCCTCCACCTCACTTACGATGTAATTGACATCAGCGCGACGGAATCCCATACTCACTCACATCGTTAGTGAGGCTAGACACGGGACGGAGTAGCCGGGTGGGCAAGGAGCAGCTGGGAGCGTTCGAGCATCAGGTTCTGCTGGCCATACTTCGGCTGCAGGGAGAGGCCTACAGCGTGCCCCTCGTACTGGAGATCGAGGAGCGCACCGGGCGGGAAGTCTCCCAATCATCCGTCTTCATCGTTCTCCAACGCCTGGAGAAGAAGGGGCTCTTGTCGTCACGACTCGACGACCATGCGAAGAAGGAGACGGGAAGAGTTCGCCGGTATTTCGCGCTGACGCCCTTGGGCCTTCGCCGCCTGAAGGAGTCCCGCCAGGCTCTCATGCGCATGTGGGAAGGCATCGGCCCGCAGCTGGATGAAGCATGATGCGTCATCGTCCTCCCCCGCCGGGCCCCATCCTCCGGTTCTTGATGCGCCGGAGACTGAGTCCGTCTCAGATCGAGCTACTGCTTGCAGAGTTGTATGAGTTGTATGAGCATCGCGCCTCGCGGAACGGCATCAAGGAGGCCGATCGGTGGTTGGCCCGGGAGTATCGCCGGTGGGGCACGCACCTCGTTCGAGGTGGACTCGGCGAGAGCCTGGCCGTGTCAGACGCGGTCCGGGGGCGCCGGCATGCCGGGATCGGTCTGACCCAGGATCTGCGGCAGAACCTGCGGGGCCTCCGTAGGGCGCGAGGTCTCACCCTGTCCCTGATCCTCATCGTAGGACTTGGAATCGGAGGCACCACGCTGGTGTTCGCCGTGGTTCATGCCGTGTTGATTTCCCCACTCCCCTTCCCCGACGCGGAGCGGCTGGTGCTCCTTCGCACCATGAACCAGGGCGAGATGTGGAGCACCTCCATGGCAGATCTGGAGGCACTCTACGACCCTCCGGGGGCCTTCGAGGCCATCGCAGGCTACTCGTATGGGGCGCCGGCGATCGTGATTGGCGACGGCGTCCAGGTGGTCCGATCGAAGTGGGTTACGGACAACTACTTCCCCACTCTTGGGCTCATGCCAGGCATGGGGCGCAA
>JAHEKK010000339.1 GCA_024638395.1 Gemmatimonadota bacterium
ACCATGGATTCGAGCCAGAAGAGCAACACTCGCGTGGAGATGGGCCTGATCATCGCTGTTCTGGCCTCCGTGGTGATACCCGTGGTGCTGACCCTGGCTACCGTTCGAGTGCCCCCTTCGGAGCTGCCAGCCGACAATCCCACTCCCTTCGGCTACACCGTGAGCCTTCTCCTCTTTCTCGTGCCCATCGTCGGTATCTCCCGGTGGCACCTGAGCCAGGGGGTGGGCTACGACCAAAAGGCGTTCCTGTGGACGGCCGGCATCATGGCGGGAATCGGGACCGTTCTGGACATCGGTTTCGCCTACCTCTTCTTCGTCTTCCCAAACCAGGCGGCGACCCTCGGGCTGCGGATTCCCGCGTGGGACTTCACGACCATGTCCTGGGTGGGTGACTACATCCCCGTAGAGGAGTTCGGATTCTATATCCTCGGAGCCATCTTCATGGTGGCCGCATACCTGTGGGCCGAACAGAACTGGCTGTCCGACTTCACCCGCGACGACTACCACGAAGCGGCAGAACGCCATCCGAAGCTCATCGAACTCAGTGGGACCGCCACCGTCATCTGGGCCGTCGTGTTCGCCGCAGGCCTTGTCTACGGGCTGACGGTGGGCGGACGGATCCCGGGCTACTTCATCTTCATCATGACGGCTGCCTCGGCTCCGGCTCTCCTCCTGATCCGCGGAGTGAAGCCCTTCGTCAATTGGCATGCCATGGCCTTCGCCTTCTTCGGCCTACTCCTGCTGAGTATCATCTGGGAGGCGTCCCTCGCGATTCCCTACGGTTGGTGGGGATACCGTCCCGACGAGATGATGGGCTTGTACATTCACGGCTGGTCGAACCTTCCGGTGGAAGCGGTATTCGTTTGGTTATTGGGAGTCTGGGACGCGGTGTTGATCTACGAATTCCTCCGCGTGTTCCTGCGGATGAAGGTGGAGCCCAAGCATCGCTTCCTGGGGGCACCGGCCGGCACCGGAGGTTGATCACACGTGCCAGGTCGGTGGAATGAGTCGCCACCGCATCCTGGTCAGCCTCCTGGTTGTCGCTACGGTGATCGTGGCCGCCCTGGCTGCACAAGACCTGCACCTAATGCCCGCGGACGTGGACCGCCGATTCAACATCGGGCCACTCTTCTTGGTCTACGCGATCTACGCGGCAGGCATCGCCCAATTCATCGGCTGGCAGGCGAAGGACCATCCCGCTCGACAGCATGCCTCGATGCTCGTGGCCTACTTCGGTCTCGTGCTGGCCCTGTCGGTGGTGCCGTCCGGCGATTCCGGCATCGGTCGCCGCGTCCTGTTCGGGATCGCCTATATCGCCCTCTTCTTGCACAGCTACTCGTTCTGGGCGGTCTTTCCGCACCGCCAGGCACCTTCCGAGCTGCGCGACCTGCGGCAACGGCTAGCGGGCCGTCCAGGACCCGTTCCGAAAGCGACACGGGCCAGTGCGGCTGTCGTGGCTGTGATACTCGACCGTTGGTGGGCGAAAGCCCTGGTGCTCCTCGGGCTCGCTGGGTTCGCTTGGTTCATGGTGGGGCCGGATACCCACGAGTACATGCTCTTCGACGGGGCCTCCCCCGCGGCGGACCCGTTCCGTTTCTTCCTCGCCGTGGTGGGCACCATGCTGATATTCCTGACGGGGTTGTTCGCGTGGTCAGGCTACCAGCTCAGTGGCCCCGAAGAGCGGACGAAGGCGCTGTGGCTGGTTCTGTCACACATCTTCGCCGCAGGCTGGGCGCTGTCGGCGACGTCGCTCACGCTCCTCTACTCGATGACCGATTCTCGGGTCATCGGCATTCTGGAAGGGGCGTTCCACACAGGTTACATGCCCGTGGTGACCTTCGTCATCCTGACCAGCTTCGCCCTGGCGACCTTCTATATCGGGGCGCTGGACCTCCGCCCCATCATATCCAGAACGACGCTCTACGGAGGAGTGTTCCTGGCCCTCACCTTCGTCTTCGCCCTGGTGGAGGAAGCGGCCGAGGCCTTCATCACCAACCGGCTGGGGCTCCCCGACGGGGTCGGGGCATGGCTCGGTGCCGGCGTCATCGCGCTGGCCCTGGGTCCCGTGCGCGGCAAGCTCGACAGCACCATCAAGAAGGTCGGAGCCGCCCTCGAGGGGGGAGAGGCGGAGCCGACCTGAAAGGTCCAGGACGCCGGATAGGTGGCGCCGATGGCCCTGAAGGCGAGTCGTCCCCCCTTCCCCATTATGGTCAACTGCGGCGCGTCATCCGCGCCCGGTAGGGCGAGTGGGGATAACAGAACGTCAGGCCCACGATGGAATCGAGGGCAGGCGCTCCACTGATGCCGTGGGCCGCGAGCAACCCGGAGACGACAGCCCCCTCGACGCACCCGCAATTGAAGTTGCTCCACGTCCAGTCGCCAGCCAACCAGAGATTCTCGAAGCCGGACTCCTCGGGCCTGAGCCGGAACTTCATCGAACCTGGGACGGACTGAACGTATCGCTCGGAGGGCTGGACGTTGCCCCTGCAATACTGAGAGTCGATGCGATGACTGCCGTCAGGGCGACGGGACAGGTGGGGGTCCACCAGATGCGCCCAATCGAAGGCCCCTGGCCGGGCGATGTTCTTCGTGATCCGGTACATGTAGCGCTCGAGGAAGTCGACGGCCTCGTCTCGAATGCGCTGGTTGGCCGCCGGCTGATGGAGTTCGTCCGCGGTCTGGATCCGGCCGCGGGGGTCGCACTCCTCGCGCATCGCTCCAACTAGGTATTGGATGCTCTGCGGCCTCTGTCCGGTGCTGGACTTCAGGAACTCGTGGCCCAGGAGGAAGCTGTAATCCACCCACCCCGTGAAGTTCGCGACATCGTAGCAGGAGATGGTCGGGTTGCCGGCGTGAGGCCATCCTGAAGCCACGGTATCGCAATCGAGCCACAATTGTGCCGACTGTGTGGGCACGGTCGCCACCTCGCGGACCATGGCCGACCAGTTCTCGTCGGCCTCGATGAGCTCTGTGGCGACGTAGGGCACGCCGCCCAGAGAGATCCCCAGGACGACCTCGTCGAAGTGGCGGCCCCGCTCCAGCTGATAGGGCTCCAACTCGGGACCGTACCAATCTTCGAAGCGCATGCCATCGGCCTGAAGCTGCACCCCGTCTTTCAGCTGGTCCCAGCGCGGCTCACTGGGCCACACCGGCAGCCCACCCGTTTCCACCAGGGGTTCATAGCGCTCCTGCCCCGGTGCGAGTTCCACCTGGGGCGCCACCGTGATGGCCTCCACGGAGGCACCGTCCTCGCCGAGATGAAGCGACTTCACCTTCTGGAAGAACTCGAAGCGCACGCCCCGCCTCAGAAGGACCTCGTAGATGGGAGCGAAGATCACATCGCCCATCCCCGCGTGCATGCCCCAGAGAATTGACCCCTTCCACGTGAGCCCGAGCCTGACGAGGGAATGGATGGCGACTCCCGCCGAATACGATGGCCGAGTCGGGTCTCCGTCCAAGTAGGCGAAGTCGGCGTCGTAGAGGAAGAAGGCCAGGGGCGAATCGAGGGTCACGGAGCTCTGCGTCCCGGCCGATGTGCCCTGGGGCGGGTCCGGCACGATGTGCTTCCCGAGCCAGTCCCGGAAATCCTCGTCGTCCACGCTCTTCACGCCCTTGCGTAGTATGTCGTCCTCGTGCAGCCCCGAGAGGAGCCCCACGGCGAAGTTCAGGAAGATCCAGTGCTTTCGGACCTCGGGGTCGGCGAGGTGGTGCCGGACCGACTTCCATTGCCATCGGACAAAGAAGCGGACGACGGCCAGGACGAGGCCCCCGACGTGGTGGGCGACGGTCGTGACGATCCGGTCCAGGAGGTCCGGCAGGGCCCGACCCACCGTGGCGTGGAGCCCCCGGTGCACCGCTCGGGCGCCTCGATACACACCACCGACGGCCGTCGCACTGGCCTTCAGTCCCGAGATGCCTGCCCCGTGGGCCACCACCGATGGCGCCTTCGTCAGCCCTGGACGAGCCTCCTGCTTCTTCCGGTGGACCGCCCTCTTCGAGTCACCGAACCACTGCCCAGCCATCTGGATCCCCTCTCCGATGTAGGCCCAGAGAGGAAGGAACAACTTGGCGTCAGGCTCGCCCGGCAGCAGATCGTTGGTCGGCGGATCGAAGGTCCACTCGGACCAATCGCCGTCGAAGCTCTCCATGAGGGTCATCGGACCCTTCAGCGGCCGAAACGCCTCCTGCCAGGTGGCGTGAATCGCCGACGACGGGCGGTCCATCTCAGCGTAGACCGATCGCATGACGCGGAACGCGTTGTCGTAGACGCCGGACCAGACATGGGCGCCGTGCTCTTCGATACGGTCCCCGTACTCCGCGTTCCTCCCGCTGGCACCCTTGCCGCCGAGGCGCCAGCCCATCTGGTACACGGTCACATCGTATTCGTCGGCGACCTCGGGGCTCGTCAACTGATACGCGGCAGTCATGGCGCCTACACCCCCGCCGAGTATGGCGACCTTCTTCCTGCCCCGATTCTTGTCCATGGCTTCGAGGGCCTCTCGGTGCGGATCGCCCCGGGGGCGATCGTGGTCTACGTTGCACGGGCGCGTCATCTTAAGCGTAGCGGAGGGTCGAGGCATGTCCGGTGAAGCGATCGTAGGCGTAGCCATGATCACGGCGTTGATCGTCTTCTCCGTCTTGGAGACCCTGGCGCCGCTCCG
>JAHEKK010000340.1 GCA_024638395.1 Gemmatimonadota bacterium
GTTCCGCCTTGAGAACGGAGGCGGTCGCGAGCCCGTCCATCGTGGGCTCCCCCTTGAGCAGAACGGCCCGGTCCGCACCCATGGCCAGGCCCGACCGGAGGGTCTCCTTGCTGCCCTCGTCTCCGAAGGCCATCAGGCATACCTCTCCGCCCCCCGCCGCCTCCACGGTCTGGAGGGCCGCCTCGAGGGCGAATTCGTCGTATGGGTTGAGAACATACTTCACACCCTCCGACTCGATGCTGCGCCCGTCGCCGGCGATGCGGACACGGGTTTCCGTGTCAGGTACTCGCTTTACGCAAACTACGATGTTCAAGTCCGGTCCTTGATTCTTGCTGGTTCTTGCGCGTCCGGGTTCCGGGAGCCGCCTCGCTACAGGGCGCCACCGACCCCCGAAAGATCAGAGCGTCGCTCCTACAATGGCGAACCCGACGGTCGCCACCAACCCTCCGATGAGGGCGTAGGGCAACTGGGTTCGAACGTGGTCCACGTGATCCGTGGCCGCGGCCATGGACGAGATGATCGTCGTGTCGCTGATGGGCGAACAGTGGTCGCCGAAAACGCCCCCCGAGAGTGCCGCGGCCAGGAAGGGCGACAAGTTGAAACCGAGGAGGGCGGCCGCCGGCACCGCGATGGGGATCATGATGGCGAACGTTCCCCAACTCGAACCGATGGAAAAGGCGATCGCAGACGAGACGAGGAAGATGAGCGGCAGGAAGGCAGCCGGGGGAAGAACCCCCTCCGTGATCCTCGCCACGAAGGCGCCCGTCCCCAGATCATCCGCCACGTTGCCGAGGGCGATGGCCAGGAGGAGGATGAGGGCGAGGGGGACCAGCCCACCGGCCCCTCTGAGGCCGATTTTCACCAACTCGTCGATCGAAAAGGCCCGTTGACCCAGCATCAGCGCCCACCCGGCCGCCAGACCGGCCAGCACCGCCCAAAGGACACTGGTGGAGCCAGACCCGGCCCGTAGATCTCCCGAGCCCGTGATCCACAGTCCGAGGGGCATGGTCAATACCATGACGACGATGGGGAGAACCATGTTGATGGCACGAGGCGGAATCGGAGGCTCCTCTGTCGAGCTCAGGACTCCCTCGTCCATCATGGGGGTGGATCCGGGACGAAGGACCACCCCTTGGGCCGCCCTCGCTTCGGCCGCTTTCATGGGGCCGAGGTCGATGCCAAACAGGACAGTGACCAGGGCCAGGAAGACCGCGGCGAAAGCGTAGAAGTTGTATGGGATCGATCCCAGGAACACGCCAAGGGGGTTCTCGACTCCAACGCCGCTCAGGAGGCCGAGGTTGTAGGCGCCCCAGGCGTTCAGCGGAATGAGAATGCAGATGGGCGCGCTCGTGGAATCGATGATGTAGGCCAGCTTCTCCCGCGACGTCTTATAGCGGTCGAACAATGGGCGGGCGACCGAGCCGGCGACGAGTACGGTGATGTTGGACTCAATGAAGACGACGACGCCGATGGCCCAGGCCAGAAGCTGTGCCCGCCGGGGCCCCGTCACCCACCGGTTCCGCTCCAGCCAACCCACGAACCCGGCCACGCCCCCCGACGCCTCCACCGTCGCGATGAGGGCTCCGATGACCAGCGTGAACATGATCACCCTCGCATCGCCTGCCGAACCCAGGACGGCCACCGTGGACTCGATGGCACCCGCCAGTCCCCTGCCGGGGTGCCAGTCGTTCATGATGGTCCATCCCAGCCAGATACCCCCGGCCAGCGAGAGGTAGACTTGCCTCGTCCCCACCGCCAACACGATGGCCAGCACAGGAGGGAGAATCGAGATCCAGCCCGGGTCGCTCATCGGACCTCCTGCGCCGCGTGTCCTGCTCCGGTACGGCGCGCTCCCGTTCCCCCCGACATCCAGACGGCTACCATCGGGGCTGCCGCACCGCCGGATGTCCGCGCACGAAGAACCGCAGCGGCAGTTCAGTCCCGCGGGTGATCCCGATCCGTCCGGAGGTGCCGACCACCTCGGGGGGCGGGGGCGGTCCGTCTTCGAGCCAGATGGGTCCCTCGTCCAGGGACGCGCCGTCGTGCTCCAGACGAACCCCGAGAGCCTGGCACAGCCGTCCGGGCCCGGAGCACAGATCCCCGTCCCTACCCCGGCGTCCCGCCATGGCGTCCAGACCGTCCACCGGCTCCAGGGCACGGATCAAGACTGCGGCCGGGTATCCAGGGGAACCGGTGACGACGTTGGCGCACACGTGGACGCCGTAGGACAGATATACATAGAGGGTCCCAGGCGACCCGAACATGGCCGAGTTCCTCCGCGTACGCCCGATGCGTTCCGCGGCATGGGAGGCGGGATCATGAGGGCCCACGTAGGCCTCCACCTCCACGATCCTCCCGGCCGTGCGACACCCACCCTGCTCCGTCACGAGGAGCGTGCCCAGGAGGGCCCTGGCCGCGACGTCGGCGGGACCCCGCAGCGTGCCGTCAACGCGTCCCGGGAACGGGCGAGGACTGCGGCCCGGGCTCCGGGGAACCCGTCGCAAAGCCACCGGCGGGCCGTCAACCCACGGAGGTGCGAGACGCCGCTCGCTCCATCCGCCGCCCGTAGTCCTCTCGCCATGCCGTCAGCACCTGCTCGGCCCGGCTCTCTCCAACGAGTCCGGTTATCCGGTCCGGCTGGTTCTGAAGCACGTTGAACAGATCCGTCCCCAGAGCCTCCACGAGGGTCTCCGCCGTCTTCTGGCCCACACCCCGGTACCGATTCGCCAGGTCGCTGATCATGGAGTCGGACGTGGTAGGCAGTCCCAGATCTTTCGCGTCAACATCCCCCCCTGAAGGCGCCGGTGCCTGCGGGCCGCCTTCCGGGGCTGGCGGGGCGCTTCGACCGGCTGAAGGATCCTCAACCGAGGGGCGTGAGTTTCCGGCTGCGTCGGACTGCCCCGTTGCGGCCGGCTTCCGGCTCGGTGGGACACGGGTCTGTTCCGGAGCGATCTTGACTTCCTCCGCCAGCGGCCGACCCCGGCTCCGCTCGCCCCGCCGGGGCCCGAGTCGACCCAGGAGGCCCCGCAGGCCCAGGACACCGCGGGATTCCTCGGGCTCGGGAGGGGAGGCGGACTCCGGGGCGGAGGGGGTAGCCGTCGAGGACGGTTGGGGGACCGGCGCCCCACGGCCTCCCGCTGTCGGGGCGGGACCATCTCTCGAAGGCGCGGGCTCGGCTGTCGAAGGCGCGGCCGCCCCCGTGGATCCGGCCACCCCCGCGCTTACTTCGTAGTTGCCCGTATCGAGCTTCCGAAGAGACACAGTCCCCTGCTCTTCAGCGTGGGTGAGGAACTGGCTGAACTTCGAGAAGCCGAAGGAGCTCTCGTCGAAGCCCCGATCCAGGGTCAGCATCCGGCGCTTCACGTCGGAATCCATCACCTGGTCACGGCCATCGGCGGCCAGGGCAGCCACCGCCTTCTCGAGAAGCGTCAGTGCCGCGGCCATGTCGGGCTTGGACGCCCCGGATCCGTCGGAGCCTTCGCGTCTATCGTTCTTCTCGGCAGACCGACTCCGGTCGCCGCCCCGACCGACACTGTCGCCTTTCGGCTGATCGGTCGCGTTGGACCGGCCCCTCCCACGGCCTCCTCGGCTCCGGCCGTTCCCGGCGCCACCGCCGGTCCCCGCCTTGGGCATGCCGACCTGGTACTGGCCGTTTTCTCCCCGCTCCAGGCTCAAGAGACCCTTGCCCGCCGCCTCCACGAGGAACTTGGAGAACTTCCTAAAGCCCAGATTCCGCTCATCGAAATCCGGAGAGAGCTCCAGCATGACCTGCTTGAGCCGGTCCGAGCGCATCACGTCGCCCCGGTCCGCCATGCGCTTCACGGCTTCGCTGACGCACTCCCACGGATCCAATGGCCTCGAATCGAGGTCCGTGGTCTTCCGCAATCCCGATAGCGCGGTGTAGGAGTAGTACTCATCGCAGTTCTGGACGAGAATGTCGGAACTGGACTCCTGGATGCCGATGCCGATGACGTACTTCCCGTACTCCTTGAGCTTGAGCACGAGGCTCGAAAAATCGGAGTCACCGGTAAGGAGGATATAGGTGCCGATCTCCGGTCGGATGAACACGAGCTCCATCCCGTCGATGGCCATGCGGATGTCGGTGGCGTTCTTCTTCGAGCTGCCGTACGCCGGCGCGAAGATGAGATCGATGGACGCTTCGGAGAGGGGGACGATGTATTGAGGGTACCGGCGCCAGTCCGCGTAGGCTCGCTGGACCGTGACCTTCCCTTTGATGATGTCCGAGTCGAGGAGGCTCTTCAGCTCCTTCGCGAGGTCGCTTCGCATCCCCATCGTCACGTTGTCGAAGTCGATGAGAAGTGCGGCGTTCGGGGCAGTAAAGCTGCCCTTGGTCGGGTCCGCGTGCGGCGCCCGATTCAGGTAATTCGTCATTGATTGTTGTTCCGGTGTTGCGGTTTGTGTTGTTTGCTCACCGGACCTCCCCTCCGACTCGGGGGCCCATGCTGCAGGCTCCCGGGCTCCGGACGGGGAAGTCGCGTGTGATGTTTCTGGTTGCTACGGATCCATCCTCGGGACGGAAGGCGTCCCATCGAGATCGCTGGCCTGGTCCACCAGGGCGAGGCGAGCCAACTCGTGACGCCAGATCTTCCCGGATCCTGTCATGGGAAGGTCCTCCACGAACCGAATTCGGTCCG